>CAYJMZ010000007.1:8844-12071 GCA_964370995.1 uncultured Fimbriimonadaceae bacterium
TATGATGCAGCGGGAGGTGGGCGAGCGTGTGATCGCGCCCGCGGGGGACCGCCGCCGGGGCTCCCTGTCGGTGTATCTGCAGGCGTGCTTCACGATCACGCGCCTAGCGATCGTGCCGGCGGGCGCGTTCATGCCGCCGCCGAAGGTGGACAGCGTGGTGTTGGTGTTCGAGCCGCGCGCCGTGGACGTTGGCGTCGAGCCGGAGCGGTTCTTCCGGTGGGTCCGTGCAGGCTTCACGCAGCCCCGCAAGACCCTCGCAAACAACCTATCGACGACCGGAGTGGATCGCCAGGCGGCGGCAGCCCACTTGGAAGCGGCTGGGCTTTCGGCGACGGCGCGTGCGAGCGACTTGACTCAGGAGCAGTGGGTGACGGCCTACCACGCTCTCGCAAAGTGCTGAAGGAAGGGGCTTGCACCCTATGTTCTCGCGCCACGGACGTTTCCGATCCCGTGCCACCCTCATCTTGGGGGTGCGTGAGGTGCGAACTCTCGGCGAAAGCACCCCCGACACGAGGGTGGCACGGTTGCGTTGGCATTCTTCAGCACCCTGCTAGACTCGGTCATGGTGCGCGCCAAGGACGTGAAAGCCGAAGCGATGCGCCTCGGCTTCGATGCGGCCGGTGTATGTGAGGCGGCGCCTGCGGAGCACCACGGCGCGTTGCTCGCGTGGGTGCGCGACGGCCTCCACGGAACCATGGCGTACATGGACCGCCACGCGGCGTTGCGCTCCGATCCGCGGCTGTTGCTTGAGGGCGCCCGCTCGATCGTCGCGGTTGCCCAACACTACTCCGGCCCGGTCGAGGTGGTTCCGGGCGCGCCCCGGATTGCGGCGTACGCGCAGGGCAGGGACTACCACAGAGTGCTGCGCGGGCGACTCCGCCGCCTGGGCCGGTGGTTCGACGAGCGCGAGCCCGGCGGCGCTTGGCGTGCGTGCGTGGATTCGGCGCCCATCCTCGAGCGGGAGTTCGCCCAGCGTGCCGGCCTCGGGTGGTTCGGCAAGAACACGTGCTTGATCGACAGTCGGCGTGGAAGCCGTTTTGTGCTGGGAATGCTGTTGAGCACGGTGCCTCTTGAGCCTGACGCGCCCTCGCAGGGGGGGTGCGGGACGTGCACCGCGTGCATCGACGCGTGCCCTACGGGGGCAATCGTGTCGCACAGGGGGCGCTGGACGGTCGATGCGCGTCGGTGCATCAGCTATCTGACCATCGAGCACCGGGGTCCGCTCGACGACCCGTCTGCCCTGGGGGGATGGACGTTCGGGTGCGACGTGTGCCAAGACGTGTGCCCGTTCAACGCCGTCCGCGCCTCGCAGCCGGAGCGCGCTCCCGAGGCCTCGGACCCCGACCTGCGCGCACGGCGGGAGTGGCCGGCCCTTGCCGAACTCGCGCAGATCACCGACCCCGAGTGGGACGCCCTCACCCAAGGCTCTGCGGTGAGGCGGGCACGCTGGGACGGTCTCCGCCGCAACGCGCAGGCGAATTTGGACAATACGTAGGGGGGGCCGGAGTCACAGGCTGGGAGCCTGTGCTACAGGCTAGGAGGCTTGGGCCCGGCGGGAGTTTGTGGCGCGTTCGTACATCTGCTCGTACTGGCGCGCGCTGGCGTCCCACCCGTAGGATCCCGTCATGCCGGCTTGCACCAGAGCGTGCCATGTCGGCTTCGAACCGTATGCTGCGTGTGCCCGGCGGCACGCCTCTAGGAACTGGGGCGCGTCGAAGTCGGGGAACGAGAACCCGTTCTTGCCCTCGTGCACGGTGTCCGCAAGACCACCGGTCTCCCGCACCACGGGGATGGTGCCGTACCGCAGGGCGATCAGCTGTCCGAGTCCGCACGGCTCGAACACGCTGGGCATCAGGAACAGGTCCGCACCCGCGTAGACGCGTTGGGCGAGATCAAGGTCGAAGCGCTCGACGAAGCGCACATGCCTCGGGTACGCGGCCTCAAGCCGCCGCATCTGCGCCGCGAGGTGCACGCTGCCAACCGCGAGGATGACGACCTGCATCGGCAGTTTGACCAGTTTGGGCACGATCTCCGCGAGCAGGTCGAATCCCTTCTGGTCGCTGAGCCGACTGACCACGGCCGCGACGGGGGCCCCCTTGATCGGCTTGAGGCGCAACTCGTCGAGCAGGGCCTTGCGGCAGGCGGCCTTTCCCGCGGTGTCTGCAGCGGAGAAGTGCGCGGGCAGCCGCAGATCCGTGCTGGGGTCGAAAAGCTCGGTGTCGATCCCGTTGAGGATGCCCCTGAGCCGGCCTTCGTTGTGCAGGTGCCGCATCAGGCCGTCCAGTCCGCAGCCGAACTCGGGCGTCTGGATCTCCTGGGCGTAGCGCGGGCTGACCGTGTTTACCATGTCCGCGTACACGCACCCCGCCTTGAGGAAGTTGGTGCGCCCGTGCGCCTCGAGCCGGTGAAGGTTGAACAGAGCCTGGGGAAGGCCGAGCTTGTCCAGGATCTCGGTGCCGAACGTGCCCTGATACGCGAGGTTGTGGATGGTGTGCACCGCCGCCACGGAGTCCCAGACCTGTTGGTGCTGCTCGCGCATCAGCACGGGGATGAACCCCATGTGCCAATCGTTGGTGTGCACGACATCGGGCATCCACCCTGTTGCCTCGAAGCACGTGAGGAGCGCGCGTGCGAAGAACAGGTGCTGGTCGGCGCCGGGTCGGTAGACCGTCTCGCTGGTGCGCGCCTCGTTGAACCACTGGTCCGTTCCCAGGAGGTAGACGGGGACCTCGTCCGCCGCCGTCTCCCGGAGGTAGGCGCGTTTGGTCCAACCCGGATGGATTGCGACCTGGACGCCTCCCACGACGCTGTCGATCTGCCATCGGCGGTCCTTCTCGATCAGCTGGTAGGCGGGCATCGCGACGCGGACGTCGTGCCCCAGCGTGCGCAGGGCACGCGGAAGGGAGCCCGCGACATCGGCCAGACCACCGACCTTGGCGAATGGAGACACCTCGGCAGACACGAACAAGACTTTCAAACGGGTTAGCCCCTCCAGGCTGTGGGTCAAGGCCCGACGCGGCGTTTCAATCTCGACTTAGCCGCAGGAGCCTCACCCTCGTGTGTGTTCCACGCCACGGTGCGGGTGGCACAGGTATCCATATGGGGACGGGATTGTCGTTTGTGGTTTGGTGGTTTGTCGTTTGTCGTTCGGATCTGGACCGGACCCGTTCGATCCCTTCCGAACGACCCACGACCCACGACCCACGACCAACGACAAACGACCAACT
>CAYJMZ010000007.1:12081-15010 GCA_964370995.1 uncultured Fimbriimonadaceae bacterium
AACTATCCCATCGCCTCGATCAGCACCGCAGTCGCCTCGCCGCCGCCGATGCATGGCGTGCAGACCGCATACCGGCCGCCCCGCCGCCTGAGTTCGTGTGCGGCGGTGAGCACGAGTCGCGCGCCCGTCATGCCGATGGGGTGGCCCAGAGCGACCGCGCCTCCGTTGACGTTGACCTTCCCGAACGGGGCGCCGACCTTGTCCGCGACGTTCATCGCGACCACCGCGAACGCCTCGTTGATCTCGAATAAGTCGATGTCTCCAACGGTCAGGCCACAGCGGGCAAGCAGCTTGGCGATCGCCTCGGCCGGGGCGGTGGTGAACCATTGCGGCGCCTGTGCGTGTTGGGCGTAGCCGACGATTCGCGCCAAGGGCTTGAGCCCGCGCTTTGCCGCTTCGGAGGCCGACGTCACGACGAGCGCTGCCGCGGCGTCGTCGAGCGAGCTCGCGTTGCCGGCGGTGGTGACGCCCTCCTTGTCGAACGCGGGGCGCAGGGATGGCAGTTTGTCGATGTTGCCGCGCCCGGGCTCCTCGTCCTCAGACACCACAGTGGGATCGCCCCTTCGTTGCGGGACCTCGACCGGCACGATTTCATCGGCGAACCGGCCACCCGCCTGGGCGGCGAGGGCGCGGCGGTAGCTTTCCGCCGAGAACGCGTCGATCGCCTCGCGCGTGTAACTCAGTTCGCGCGCGCACAGGTCGCCGCAACTGCCCATGTGCTGGTTGCTGTAGGGGTCCCACAGGCCGTCGTGGATCATCATGTCCACGATCTTCCCGTCGCCCATGCGCAGGCCGGTGCGGGCGTTCGGCACGAAATAGGGCGCCTGGCTCATGGACTCCATGCCGCCGGCTACCACGATGGCCGCGTCGCCGCAGCGGATCGCCTGGGTGGCCATCATCACGGCCTTCATGCCAGAGCCGCACACCTTGTTGATCGTGGTGCACGGCACGGATTCCGGCAGGCCCGCCCCAAGCGCGGCCTGCCGAGCGGGGGCCTGGCCCACACCACCCTGCAGCACCTGACCGAACAGCACCTCGTCCACGTCGCCCGGCGCAATTCCCGCCTTCTCGACAGCCGTTCGAATCGCCACGGAGCCCAGTTGCGGCCCCGTGAGGCTCGCCAAGGCACCGCCAAACGCACCAATGGGCGTGCGCACGCCCGACAGGATCACCACATCTTCCATAGGAGCCGGAGATTACCCAGTCGGTCCTATAGGTCTTGTAGGACCTATAGGACCTATAAGACCTATACTGTCCGGCGCCGATTCAGCCTTGCCAGGGCGCGGTCTATGGTGGCGGCTTCGGGCATCTTGAGCGCCTTGGTGGTGAAGTAGTACACCCACGCGCCGACCAGCGAGATCACACACACCTCAAGGGCAAGCGCTGCGGTGTGCCATGGGCCGGCGACGGCGGGGAACAGGGCAGCCCCGAGAGCCAAGATGGCGCCCATGGCCACGCACGCCACACCGGCCTTGCCCGCCGTGGCTCCGAGCCCTGCGAAGTCGATGCCTCCCACGCGACGCGAGGCGGCGACCAGCAGCATCGCGATCAGGGCGATGGCCGAGATGGAACTGGCGAGAGGCAGCGCCTGCAACGCCAGGGGTGTGCGCATCAAGGTGGCGGTGAGGCCCACGAACAGCGCGGTGGCGATCGTGCCGAGCACGATGGGTTGCTTGGGGCTTTGCACCGCGAAGAACCCGCGCATCAGCACGGGGTGGAGGCACCACGCCGCGATACCGATGGAGAACATGCGCAGCAGGCCTGCGGTCGCGACCGTGTCCCCCGGGGTGAACCTGCCGTGCTCGAAGAACAGCGCCACGATCTCGGGCGCCATCGCGAACAGCAATGCCGAGATGGGAAGGGTGATGTACAGCACCGTGCGAAGCGTTCCATTCAGCTGGCTGCGGAAAAGGTCCATCCGTTCCTGCGCGTAGAACTGCGTCAGTGCGGGGAACACGGCGATGGCCAGCGACTGGCCGAAGATGCCCAGCGGGGCCTGCATCAGCTTGTTGGCGGTGTCAAGCCACGAGTTCGCGCCTGCGACGAAGTAGGAGCCGAACGCCTGCATGATCAGCGCGTAGACGCCCGGTAGGGAAAGCCCGAGCACCACGGGCAGCATCAGCCGAAACACCTTCTTGACTCCGGGGTGCGACAGGTCGAGCGACGGCTTGTAGCGAGCGCCAACCGCCCGCATGGCGATCAGCGGAACAGCCAGGTTGCCGATGATCGCCCCGATGAGCGCCCCCCACGACATGCCGATCACGCCCGGTGTGAACAACGACGAGAGCACCACGGCGCCGAAGATGATGCCGAGGTTGTAGATGTTGGGCCCCAGGCCGGGTGCGGCAAACCGCTGGCGCGCGTACAGCGTGCCGAACAGGATGCCCCCGATGAAGAACGCGAACTGCGCGGGCAGAACGATTCGGCTCATCTGCGCGATCAGCTGCATCACGTACTCGGCCTGCTCCGGCGGCACGCTGGCCATCTTGCCGGGGGCGATCACGTGCGCAAGGGGTAGGGCGAACACCCACAGCACGGCGATCAAAGTGCCGACCAGCAGCGACATGAACGTCACCACGACGCTGAACACCTTCCAGGCTTCGTCCTCGCGGTCGGTGTGGAGGTATTCGCTAAAAACAGGGATGAACGCGCTGCTCAACGCGCCGCCAGCGATCAGGAAGAAGAGGAGGTCTGGAACCGAGAACGCGAGTTTGTACGCGTCGGTTTCGACGGTCATGCCGAACTTGCCGGCGATGATCATCTCCCGAACAATGCCCAGCACCCTGCTGAGAAACAGACTCAGCATCATGATCCCGCTCGCGCGGGCAACGTTGGGGAGTTTGTCGATTTGCAAGGGTCGGGGATCGGGGATCGGGGATCAGGGATCGGGGATCGGGGGGTGGGGGGGGGGGGGGAGTGGTTGGGGTTT
>CAYJMZ010000007.1:15020-21331 GCA_964370995.1 uncultured Fimbriimonadaceae bacterium
CCACCCTCGCCCCCCCCCCCCCGGATCCCTCCCCCCTCCCCCCGATCCCCGATCCCTGATCCTTGATCCCTGATCCCCGAAATCAGAGGGCGCGCGTGATCATGTCGGCGATGCGGGGTTTTGGGCCGGCGCCCACCATCTGGTCGACGACCTGCCCGCCTTTGAACACGAGCAGCGCGGGAATGCTCATCACGCCGTAGCGGCCCGCGATCTCCCCGTCGGCGTCCACGTCCACCTTGAACACGCGGGCGCGACCCTCGAACTCCACGGCCAATTCCTCGATTGCGGGACCGATTGCCTTGCACGGCCCGCACCACCCCGCCCAGAAATCCACGAGGACCGGAATATCGGACCCGAGCACCTTTTCATCGAACTCAGAGGCGGTGACCGCCAGATTGCTTGCCATAGGTTGTCATACTCCCTTCCCAAGCCGTGGGACGCATTAGGTATACCTCAGGGCAGAGTCTGGTCGATTTACCGAAAAAGCGCAGGCGGCGCGTGACCTTGTGGGGGGCGAGTCGCGTCGTTAGTAGTGATCGGAAACGACTCGAAGGGGTGTTGGAATCATGCGATTGACAAAGTTTGCTCTTGCCGCCGGATTGGTGGCCATCGGCGCGACGGGCGTTCTTGCCCAGAGCCTGAAGGGTGAGAGCGGTCTGGTGGGTGTCAAGCTCTACGACACGGGTGTGCGGTTGGTGAGTATCTACGGCTCGCCGGACGACATTCAGGCCGTCTCGTTGGGTGGCGGAGCGGTTGGCCCTGCCGGCGGTGGCGGTGGCGGCGTGGGACGCGGGGCGGGACCCGGTACCCCTTCTGCTGCGGGCACGGCCAGCGGCGGCGGCTCGTCGCAAGACGCGTTCGACCTCACGTTTGGAGACGATATCCTGCGCCAGGGTAACAAGGGCGGCCCCGATGGCGGCGGTCCCAGCTTTGCGGGTGCCCCGGGCGGCCAGGAAAGCGCTATGGCGGGCGGCGGCGGTGGCGGCAGAGGCGGGGCCAGAACCGCGGAGCTGGCGATCTTCACGCGATGGATCTACCGTCGTGGCGGCAGCCGCTACGGCTTCGTGCTCGACAAGTTCAACCGCGTTGTGCAGATCGAGGCGGTCGGCCTGTCGAACCGCAGGGTGAAGACCAGCACCGGCATCGGCTTCGGCGCCTCGTTCGCGACGATCATCAAGAAATACGGAGCTCCCGACGGGTACGAACTCAACGGCGAGCACCTCATGATCCGCTACCTCGTTCGAAACAAGGTCGCGTTCCGGCTTTCCCGGCTCGGCCAGGACAAGCCGCACGTCGTGACCGGCATTGTGGTTGCGGCTGGCAAGGCGTAGTCGGCCCAACTCCTTCGGGCGATCGGGGCCCCCTCTGGAAACGGTGGGGGCCCTTCTTCTTGCCCGAGGACGGGGAAAACACATGTTGCCAGTCCCACGACACCTGGGGCCCACTGGGGACATGTCGGCCGAGCGCGACGAAATCCGTCGAAGGATCAACCTCGTCGACCTGGTTGCCCAGCGTGTGACGCTGAAGCAGCACGGCAAGGTGTGGAAGGGACTGTGCCCGTTCCACAACGATCGCAATCCCTCGTTCCAGGTCGACCCCGCCATGGGCCGCTACGTCTGCTGGGCGTGCGGCGAGAAGGGGGATTGCTTCGATTGGGTCCAGAAGAACCTCAACGTGGGCTTTCGCGAGGCGCTCGAGGTGCTTGCGCGCGACACCGGGGTCGTTCTTAAGGGATACGACGGCCCCTCGAAGGTCGAGCGCCTGCGCTACGAGGACGCGATGGAAGAGGCGATGCGCTTCTTCCGCTCCGAGATCGACCGCTCGACGGCGGCGCTGTCGTACTGCGAAAGGCGCGGGCTCGACTCGGCGACCCTCGCGACGTGGGAGGTGGGTTACGCGCCCGACGTGGGCGATGCGCTCGCATCGCGCCTGCGGCGCAACGGCTTTCAGCTCGCCGAGTGTCAGACCCTGTTTCTGGTGGAGGGCGACTCGGGCGCCGGGTACCGCGACAAGTTTCGCGGGAGGCTGATCTTCCCGATTCGCGACGAGCAGGGGAAGTTGGTGGCCTTCGGCGGACGTCTGCTCGGCGAAGGCCACCCTAAGTACATCAACAGCGGCGACACGCCCATGTACCGCAAGTCGAAGGTGCTCTACGGCATGAACCGCGCAAAGGAGCCGATGGCGTCCTCCAGGCGCGGAGTGCTGGTCGAGGGGTACCTCGACGTGGTCGCGTGCCATCGGGCGGGCCTGGACTCTGCGGTGGCGTCTTTGGGCACGTCCCTGACGCAGGAGCAGGCGAGACTGCTCAAACGGTGGTGCGAGCGCGTGACCGTGCTTTACGACGCCGACGAGGCAGGGGCGAAGGCCGCCGACCGCGCCGCAGACGTGCTGCAGGCCGAGGGACTCGCCGTCGAGATCGCGCTGATGCCGCCCGGTGAAGACCCCGACACGCTGTTGCGCGCCGCAGGGGCGGGGGCGGTGGTGGCCGCCGCCGAGGGAGGGGTCGCCCCCATCGCGCACCGCCTCGCGCAACTTGAGCTACGGGTCACGCCGAGCGAGGACGGGTACTGGGAAGAGGCGTTCGAGGTGCTCGCGGGCGCACGCTCGCCGATGGAACTCGACCGGTTCTCCGTGCTGCTGGCGTCGAAGTACCCGTACACCCGCGACTCGGTTCAGGCGCAAAAGAGCATTCGGCGCGGCGTGGATGCGAAGCGGCGTGAGTTGCGTTCGAGGGCGCACGGGGCCGCGCCGTCCCAGGCTGTGGTGGTTCACAGGGTCGCCCAAACCCCGGTGGACCTCAACACTGCGGAGCGGGCGGTGCTGCTGGCGTTTCTCGAACCCGAATTGTGCGCGCGGGCGTGGGATGTGTTTCGGGAGGGCGACCTGTTCTTCACCCGCTCGGGCGTGGTGCTCTCGACCACGATTGCGGGTGTCTTTTTGGACGCGCCGCCCGTGGGACAGCCGCGGGATTGGCTCCACCTGATCGAGGACGACGACGTGCGGGAGCTGATCGAGGCCGTGCGCGCCCACGCGGTCCGACCCGAGTCCGCGGGGGCGCCCCCAAGTCTGGAGGTGCTCGTCGATGCCTTGGGCGACCTGCGGCGGCTGAGGAGGGGCCGCTATGTGGAGGACGTCAAAAAGGGGAGTCTGGACGATGATCGGCTGCGCGAGATCACGCACGTCCTGAAGGGTGCCGAGCCCAATGTTGAACCCAAAACCCGGTAATTCTTTGGATTGCGCCAAAGGTGTGTTATTGTAACGGGTGCGACCCGAGGGCAAGCAAGGGGTGCGTTAGGTTTATGCCATCCAGATCCACGCAATGTGAGGCCGCCGTGTTTGGGATTCCACCCGAGGGCGACAACCAGATTGTCTCGCACTTTCTCGATGCGGCCGACCGCCTCGGCGCAGAGGCGCCCGTGGTCGTCATCGAGGAGGACGAGCCCGATGCGGAAGAAATCGCAGAGCTTGAGGACAAGGGCCCCGTGGAAACCGAGGCCGACGCGGTCGGCATCGAGGATTCGGTGCGGATGTGGCTCAAGCGCATCGGTCGCATCCCGCTGCTGACCCCCGAGCAGGAGGTGGAACTCGCCCGCCACGCCGAGGCAGGCTGCGCCAAGTGCAAGCGCGCGATGATCGAGGCAAACCTCCGCCTCGTCGTGAGCATTGCCAAGCGCTACCTCGGCCGGGGCCTTTCCATGCAGGACCTCATTCAGGAGGGAAACTTGGGGTTGATCCGCGCGGTCGAGAAGTTCAACTACCGCAAGGGATACCGCTTCAGCACGTACGCGACGTGGTGGATTCGCCAGGCGATCACCCGCGCGATCAGCGACCACGGGCGGACGATCCGCGTGCCCGTGCACACGCTCGAGGCGGTCAACCGGCTCGTGAAGTGCTCCGGCCTCCTCCAGCAACAACTCGGACGCGAGGCCACGGAAATGGAGATCGGCCAGGCGCTCGGCATCAGTGCCGAGAAGGTGCGCGACTTCCTTCGCGCCGTGGCGGAGCCGCTCTCGCTGGAGACCCCCGTGGGCGACAACGACGACGCCGCGCTTGGAGAGTTTCTTGAGGAGCGGAGTGCCGAAACCCCCCAGGACGCCACCGCGCGCGCCTTTCTGCGCCGGCGCATCTCGGACATCCTCGACACCCTCAGCGAGCGCGAGCGCGAAGTGATCCTGCTCCGATTCGGGCTCAACGGAGGCCGTGCGCATACCCTCGAAGAGGTCGCCCGGTGCTTCCAGGTCACCCGTGAGCGCATCCGCCAGATCGAACAGAAGAGCCTCAAGAAGCTCAAGCACCCCTCCCGCGCCCGCCGGCTGCTCGAAGTAATCGAATAGGGGAGTGTTGAGTGTTGAGTGTTGAGTGTTGAGTGTTGAGCCGGAGGGGTCCTGACACTTGACACTCAACACTAAACACTCAACACTGCATGCCCGGCGGTATCCTTCCACTCTCCATGAGCTTCGTTCAACGCACGCATTCCTGTGGCGACCTGCGCGCCGCCCAAGTCGGACAGACCGTGATCCTTAACGGCTGGGCGCATAAGGTGCGCGACCTGGGGGGCCTCTTCTTTGTGGATCTGCGTGACCGAACGGGGCTTGTGCAGTTGTTCCTCGATCCCACAACCTTCGCCAACGCCTCCGAGATCCGAGCCGAGACGTGCTTGAGCGTCAGCGGAGAGGTGAGGTCGCGCGCCGAGGCAACGAAGAACGCCAAGATGGCCACCGGCGATGTCGAGGTCGTCGTGACGGGCTATTCCGTGCTTGGTCCGTGCAAGACCCTGCCGTTTCCCCTCAGCGACGAGGAGCAGATGGCTCAGGTCAACGAGGAGCTGCGGATCAAGCACCGTTATCTCGACCTGCGCCGGCCACAGATGCAGCGCCGTCTGGCGATTCGGGCCGCCGCCGTGCGCAAGATCCGCGCGTACCTGGACGCCGAAGGGTTTCTCGAGGTCGAGACCCCGATCATCACCAAGTCCACGCCCGAGGGCGCCCGCGACTACCTCGTGCCCTACCGCCTGTCGCCGGGCCAGTTCTACGCGCTGCCCCAGAGCCCCCAGCAGTACAAACAGCTGCTGATGGTCGCCGGGATCGAGCGCTACTACCAGATCGCAAAATGCTTCCGCGACGAGAGCCAGCGTGCAGACCGCCAGCCGGAGTTCACGCAGCTCGACCTCGAGATGTCCTTCGTGACCCAGGAGGACGTGCTGCAACTCGCCGAGGCCATGACCCTGAGCGTGTGCAACGAGCTGATCGCAGAATTCGGGCTTGACAAGGCGCCGGTGGTGTCGTTCGGGCGCCTCACCTACGACGAGGCGATCCACCTCTACGGCACCGACAAGCCCGACACGCGCTTTGGGCTGCAGCTGTTCGACATCACCGGGATCGCCGCGGACTGTGGGTTTTCGGTGTTTGCCCAGGCCGTCGAGGGTGGCGGGATGGTTCGGGGCGTGCGCTACCCGGGAGGCTCGCCCCTCTCGCGTCGCGACATCGGCGTGCTCGAGGCGTTTGCGCGCGAGTTTGGCGCCAAGGGCCTCGCGACCCTCGCCGTGGACGCCGAGCCCCAACCGGAACCGGCGTATGTGACGCAACGCGGGTGGCACGTGCGCGGCTCGATCGTCAAGTTCTTCCAGCCCGACGAGCTTGAGCGCATCCTCGCGGAGGCGGAAGCCGAACCGGGCGACCTGCTGTGCTTCGTGGCCGACGTGTACATGACCGGCAACAACGTGCTGTCGCGCCTGCGCAACGAAATCGGCACCCGATGCGGCCTCCGCGACAAGCACCACCTGAGCTTCGTGTGGGTGCTCGACTTTCCGCTGGTGGAGTGGAACGAGGAGGAAAAGCATTGGGACGCGGTGCACCACCTTTTCACCGGCCCCAAGGAAGAGGACCTCGTGTACCTCGACTCAGACCCCGCGCGGATCCGTGCGGACTGCTACGACATCGTGTGCAACGGCACGGAGTGGGCCTCGGGCTCGATCCGAATCCACAACCCCGGCATCCAGGCGCGCGTGTGCACGTTGCTGGGCATCGACGAGGCCACCCAGCGCGAGCGCTTCGGGCACATGCTCGACGCGTTCTCGTACGGAGCGCCGCCCCACGGAGGAATCGCCCCGGGCATCGACCGCCTGGTGATGCTGCTCACCGACGACGAGAACATCCGCGAGGTCATGGCGTTCCCGAAAATCGGCAACGGCTACGACCCCATGATGGACGCGCCCAGCACGATCGACGAAGCGCAGTGGAAAGAGCTGGGGCTGAAGCTCAGGGAGTAATCGGGGATCGGGGATCAGGGATCAGGGATCGGGGATCGGGGAT
>CAYJMZ010000008.1:0-2738 GCA_964370995.1 uncultured Fimbriimonadaceae bacterium
TATTGGTCCAACAGGAGCGTCTCTCCGGTCCCTCGGGGCCGGAGTGGATTGAAACCTTCAGGACTTCGCAACACAGGCGGTCGGCGGCCGTCTCTCCGGTCCCTCGGGGCCGGAGTGGATTGAAACCTTCTTCAGGCCGTAGAGAACGCGGCCAGGGTGGTGTCTCTCCGGTCCCTCGGGGCCGGAGTGGATTGAAACCATCCGAACCTGAGCCCCTGCCAGGCCCTCCACGAGTCTCTCCGGTCCCTCGGGGCCGGAGTGGATTGAAACGCGCCGACCTCGACCGCGAAGTACACGGCCTCGATGTCTCTCCGGTCCCTCGGGGCCGGAGTGGATTGAAACCCCGAAGTGTCCTTGATTGCCAGGGTGTTCGCAGGTCTCTCCGGTCCCTCGGGGCCGGAGTGGATTGAAACTTCGTGGGGTCGTTTACTAGGCGCCTGTTTGCGGTGTCTCTCCGGTCCCTCGGGGCCGGAGTGGATTGAAACCACAAGGTGCCGATCTGCTCGTAGGCGTCGGTCTTGTCTCTCCGGTCCCTCGGGGCCGGAGTGGATTGAAACTACAAATGCTGGCACGAGGGCGGACCTCCCGCCCCGTCTCTCCGGTCCCTCGGGGCCGGAGTGGATTGAAACCTGGCCGCAATCCACCTGGATCACGAACGGCAGATGTCTCTCCGGTCCCTCGGGGCCGGAGTGGATTGAAACTTGAAGTCGAACACGGCGGCTTGCCCGTTGAAGTTGTCTCTCCGGTCCCTCGGGGCCGGAGTGGATTGAAACAACGCCGCGACCGTGCGAAAAGCGGCGGCGGCAAGGTCTCTCCGGTCCCTCGGGGCCGGAGTGGATTGAAACCGCGACGTCCTCGCACCCGACCCCGTGCCGTACACGTCTCTCCGGTCCCTCGGGGCCGGAGTGGATTGAAACCTGTAGGATTCACTGGTCCTATTGGTCCAACAGGAGCGTCTCTCCGGTCCCTCGGGGCCGGAGTGGATTGAAACTCAAATCCGCCGTTGAGCAGCGTCGGCGAGATGATGTCTCTCCGGTCCCTCGGGGCCGGAGTGGATTGAAACTACTCAGGCCCTGGCGACTACCCTTCCTTCGCTTGTCTCTCCGGTCCCTCGGGGCCGGAGTGGATTGAAACATTCGGCACCCTGACGATCCAGAGGTTCACGAGTCGTCTCTCCGGTCCCTCGGGGCCGGAGTGGATTGAAACCTTGCAGTAGCCCGAGTTGATCGCTGCCAGAAGCGGGTCTCTCCGGTCCCTCGGGGCCGGAGTGGATTGAAACCACCGCGGGCGATCCCGGCGCGGCGGGGTTGCAGGTCTCTCCGGTCCCTCGGGGCCGGAGTGGATTGAAACATGCTGGCGCTCTCGGACATCCGGCTGCCAGACGAGTCTCTCCGGTCCCTCGGGGCCGGAGTGGATTGAAACTGGGCATCACCAGCTCGAGGGTCCGGCAACTGATCGTCTCTCCGGTCCCTCGGGGCCGGAGTGGATTGAAACCTCGGCGGGCTGTCGGGCACGTACTGGTGACCGCGCGTCTCTCCGGTCCCTCGGGGCCGGAGTGGATTGAAACATCGGGGGCTACGAACCGCAGGAGGTTATCGGGCGGTCTCTCCGGTCCCTCGGGGCCGGAGTGGATTGAAACACGGCGATCGCCAACAACATCGAGGAGATCGTGCCCGTCTCTCCGGTCCCTCGTGCGCATTCCGATCAATCCGGACACCGATTCCAATTCAAAGCGGACAAACGCTGTAGAGTTGCAGCGTAGCAAGTTGACCGAGTCGAAATCCGGGTCGTTAATGGAATGACCCGCAAATGAACATTCAGCCTCTAGGAGGGAAACCCATGAAGCTTCTCCTTTGTAAGTTCTGCGGCGGGATCGAAATCGATTCTGGCAGCACCTCGATCCACCATATGTACGACGGCATTACGCCGAGCCAATACCCCTGTCCCTTTCCGCCGATGGTTGTCGCCGCGCAGGTGGAGGCGGAACCGGGGGATCCGCACGGCGACCTGCCTTTGGAAGTCGCCCTCGTGGACGAAGACGGGCGAGACCTCTGCCGCCTGAAAGGGAGGGTTACCCTTGATCCCCCGGAGAGCGGATTCCCGTCGCGGAGCTGGATAAACGCGAAGCTCGCGCCCCCCATCACACTCGGCGCGCCGGGCGTGTTGCGGTGCGAGGTCTCGGTCAATGGCGAACCGCTCGGCGGCGAGCGGGTGCACCTTCGGTCCCCGCGAGCATGAGGGATCCGGCCGGCGATGTGAGTGAGAATGATCGCGGCGATTCTGGGGGCGGGGCTGGCTGGTGAGCCCATAATGAAGGCCATGGAGGACCGTGGGCAGACTTGGCAAGAGTTCGAGGCTATGGCGAAGAGGCCGCTGAGCCAGCGCATCCGGTATGGCTTCATCCATACCTACAAACCGGTCCTCGACGATGCGCCGTACCGCTCCTTCGACACGATGGAGCAGTATCGCCAGTGGTGCGAGACCCATCTCCCGAGGTGGTTGGGCTTTGCGCGCGTTTGAATACCGTCAGGCAGAGGAGCTGAAGGCTGCCTTTGACCTGCATGGCGTGCGCTACCTCTTCATTGGCAAAGCGGGGGCCATCATCCTCGGCTTTCCGGATACGACTCAGGATGTGGACGTCTTCCCGGCAAAGGACGAGGGCAACGGATCCAAGCTCGTCGCGGCGCTACGCGAGATTGGGTTCGAGCTTTCTCCCGAACGACAGGCGGACATCGTGC
>CAYJMZ010000008.1:2748-13146 GCA_964370995.1 uncultured Fimbriimonadaceae bacterium
GGGAAGGACTTCGTCGAGATCAAGGACGGCCCGTTTGACATCGACCTCGTGTTCGCCCCCGACGGCATCGAGACATTTGAGGCGGCCTGGTCTCGAAGGACCGTCGTCGAGGGCTTCGAGGTCTGCAGCATTGACGACATCATTGCAAGCAAGGAAGCCGCCAACCGTCAAAAGGACCGCGAGTCTCTCGATCGGCTGAAGGAGTTCCGAGAGTATTTGCGCCGGAGGTAGTTGCTGGAATCTGGGCTCGCCCGCAGCCTGTGCACCGGAGTGGATTAGAGCCAAATGCCGAGTAAGATGGGGCATGGCTCGACGACCTCCCGGTCACTCGTGGCTGGGGTGGATGGGAGCTTGGAAGGAGACTCCTATGTGCGAACTGTTTGCAATTCTCCTGCTGACCGGGGCGTGGTTGGCCACGCCGTGTCTTGCGCAGGATCGACTCCCCACGTACGGGAAAACCGCGTGGGACTCCGCGTTTGAAGGGAAGAACGTGATCCGCTACGGGAACTGGTACGGGCCGGGATGGTGGGGCGGCAGCCTGACCAATCGGGTGGGCATGCTCAAGCCGATCGATTCCCTGGATGCCGTCGCGCAGAAGCACGACTTCGGCTACAAGGTTGCCGAGGCGCTGGGCAAAGGGCGGCCCGCGTTCATCGCGCACTACATGGCGATGGCGGACGCGATCGCCATACGCGATGCGGCGAATCTTCCGAAAGACCCCGCCTCTTGGCCCCAGCCTCCGAAGGACGTCAAGCTGGCGAGAACCCTCCGCGATCGCATTATCGTGGGCTTTCGGGACGTCTGGCAACACGTGAACGCCGCCAAAGGGCTGCTGAAGAAGCGCTACGATCTCACCGACGAGGAGATGATGGATGGCCTCTTTGGTCTGGCAGAGTTCGAAAAAATGCAGAACGCCGAATTGGTCGGCTGGAACAAACAGTACGCGAAGTGGCAGGCGGAAAAGGCGGCAAGGAACAAAGCCAAGCCCGCAACTCCAAGCAAGCCCAAAGTGAATCCGGCCGCGCCGGCGAAAGTCTCGGTGCCCACCCCTAACGTCAATGGAGACTGGCGAATCTTTGGTGGAGACGCCGATGGCATCAGCCTTACCCACGTCACCGTGAAGGGCACGGTATTCCGCGCGACCTGCAGCTACACCGTGCGTGGCACACCGTACAGCTGGGTAATGAACGGCACGATCAGTCAGAGCGGCGAGGTCGTGGTCGTGATGACCCACTCTTATGCGGGGAAGATTCCCTATTCGTTCAAACTGAGCCCCGACGGAAAGAAGTTCATCGGGGCCGACATCCACTGGGAACGCCAGTAGGGCCCGTCGTGATGGGTCGGTTTCCCGGAAAGGGCCTAGCGTCAATCCAGTCCAAATAGCCTCGACAGCTGAAGCTACCGAGGCATGAGGTCGGGGCTATTTGGGCTGTATTGCGGCTAACCGCCGATTTGGCTCATCCCGCGGCCGGTGACGCGCTGGCCTTCGGCGAGGTAGTGGCGCTCGGGCTTGGCCTCGATCACCCCGGCGAACAGGGCCCGGAGGGCTTCGTCGGACGCTCCCGAGCGCATCGGCGCGCGCAGGTCGACCTCGCCGTCCTCCATCAGGCAGGGACGGAGCGAGCCGTCGGCGGTGAGGCGGAGGCGGTTGCAGTTCTCGCACAGGTCGTTGGAAATCTGGCTGATGAAGCCTACCGTGCCGATGCCCCCGGCGACGCGGAACGTGCGGGCTGGACCGTTGGTGGCGACCTCGGCGGGCTCCAACGCTCCAAGTTCGCGCTCGATCAGCTTCTTGATGCATCCTGACGAGATGTATGCGCGGCGCATCTGGACGTCCGAGAGCATCCCACCGGCGGCTTGCTGCAGCGTGAGCAGGCCGTCGCCCGTCGCCGAGCGCTGGGGCAGGGCGTCGTCCATGTTCCAACGGATCGGCATCAGCTCGATGAACCGAACGTGGATTGCCTCGCGGGCCGACCAGCGCGCAAACTCCACGACCTCGTCGTCGTTGAACCCCTTCATCAGCACGCAGTTGAGTTTGAGCGGGGACAGCCCGGCGGACTTCGCGGCCTCGATGCCCTCGAGCACCCGATCGATCGATCCGCGGCGGGCCAGGGACTTAAAACGCTCCGCCTGCAGCGTGTCGAGGCTCACGTTGACGCGCTGGAGACCCGCCTGCGCAAGCGCGTGCGCGTCGCGGCCGAGCAGAAAGCCGTTGGTGGTCGCCGAAAGGTCTGCAATCCCAGGGATCTCGGCGATGCGACGCACGAGGTCTGGAAACCCCCTGCGCATCAAGGGCTCGCCGCCGGTGAGGCGCACTTTCCGCGTGCCCGTGTCCGCCGCGATCCGTACAAGGCGCACGATCTCGTCGTCGGTCAGCACGTTCTCGGGCGGTTGGAACGTGAGGCCTTCCTCGGGCATGCAGTACACGCAGCGCAGATTGCACTGGTCGGTCACCGACACCCGCAAGTAGTCGATCGTGCGGCCAAAGGAATCGATCATATGAGCTCTCCTGCTATCCTATCACCTGAACGGGCCCAATCGCCGTAACGTCGGAGAGCATGCATCGTCCATTCCATGGCGACAGATTGGATGGAACGATGGAGCTCACCCTCAATGCACAGCAGCGGTCCCGAACGCGACGCATGGATCTCGATAGCGATGAAGCGCTTGTCCGCAAGGCGCGGGATGGGGACTACGCGGCGTTCGAGCGTCTCTACGAGAGGCACCGCACGCTCGTGTACCGTTTTGCGTACCAGATGGTGCCGCGCCGCGACGATGCCGAAGATATGGTTCAGGAGGCATTTGTGCGCGCCTACCAGAACCTGCACCGATATCGGGACGAGGCCAAGTTCACCACGTGGCTCTTGCGCATCGTGACCAACCTGTGCACGGACCAGGCGCGCATGAACCGCCGCCGCGCCGCTCTCGAGCAGCAGGAGGCCGCGGGCTCGCTCTCGTGGATGACCACAGTCGTCAATGAGGATCCCGTCCACAACCTCGCTTTGGCCGACACGCGCGACGTGATCCGGCGGGCGCTCGCAGCCCTGCCCCCGCATCACCGCTCCGTGATCATCCTGCGCGATATCGAGGAGCGCGAGTACCCCGACATCGCAACCATTTTAGGCTGTACGATCGGAGGCGCGAAACTCCGCGTGCTCCGTGCCCGACGTGCGCTCAAACAGCGCATCGCCCCCCTGTTGGGCGAGGACCAGAAATGAACCGACACCTCGAAGACGACATCGCCCGCATGGCTTTTGGCGACCTTCCCCCCACGCGGGTGGAAGCGTTGCAGCGCCTCGCCGCCACCGACCCGGAGGTGCGGCAAGCGCTCGACGCGTACGCGGGCCTTCGACAGGGCCTGAAGGCGATGGCCCCCGCGATGGAGCACCAACTGTCCTCCGAGCGGCTTCGCAACGAGATCCTGCAGCGCGGACTCGAGCCGCACGCGCGCCCTTCGTTTGACTTTCGGTGGCTGATGCTGCCCGTGGCCGCCGCAGGCGCGTTCCTGATGGTGCAGGCGGTGCAGAGGGGCGCCCAAAGCCCGGCGGCCGCTCCGACGTTCTTCCAGGCGCCGTCGGCCACGTCACCCCTCGTGGATTTGCGCGATCCCGGTGGCAAGCGTCCCGAAGTCGTCGCTTCCGTGTCCGAGCCTTCGCCCCAGGCGTTTGCGCCGAAATCGGGTCGTCGGCCCGCCGGCACGCGATCTGGCGGCGGCGGAATCGTGCGGGAAGGCGAACCTGTGACCCGCGTCGTCCTTCGCGACCCCGCGCCGACCGAGGTCGCCCTTGGCGGCGCAGGTGGTTCCGTTTCACCCTCGCTCAAGTCCGCCGATTCGGCGCCGGGGCTTACTGTTGGATCGGACGTGGCGGGCGCCGTTCCCGCACCGGCACCCCCCCAGGCACAACCCATCGTTGTGATCCAGCCCGTGCGCGACGCCGCGACCGGTGCGTTCCGTGCGACGGAGGTCGCCTCACCGAGCAATGTTCTCATCGGCAGTTAGCATGATGCTGGCGTGCGCTTTCTGGGGAACCCAGCTTGGTCCCCAAGAGAAGGCGGCCTGGCAGCGCCTCGCGCCCTCGATGGTGACGCTGATGGACGGCGCGTCGCCGAAGGGCATCGCCGTGCTCATCGACACGAACGGGTTCTTCGTGGCAAACAGGGAGACCCTGACGTCGGGCGCGATCAAGGGCCTGGACGTCTACGGCTCGACGATCACATTTCGGCTCGAAACCACCGACGACCCCTCGCAACTCGTGCTTCTACGGGCCGAGCGTTGGGTCTCGCGGGCCGCGCCCATCGGGGTCGCCGAGCGAGGAGTCCGTCCCGGAGATCGGCTGATCGCCGGACTCGGAAGCGGTCCGATCCGTGCGGAGTTCGTGTCGGCGGACCGGGTTGGCGTGTTGAACCCAAGCCGGCGCGTCGTCCAGCTCAACGAAATTCGATTTGAAGCGCCGCTGTCGACGGTTGCCGGCGCGCTGGTGTTCACTCTTGACGGAAGGCTCGTGGGCTCGCTGAACGCGACCTTGGAGCAGGTGGACGAGGCGGCCCAAAAGCCCGCCGCGATTGCCGGATTTACACGCACCTTCGGGGGCGCCGAGAATTCGCGCTTTGGCCCCGCGCCGATGACCGTGGCCTACACCGTGGGCCCCGTCGCGCTCAAGAGGGTGATCGACGGGTTCCGGTCGGCGAAGCACGAGGTGCTCTACCCGTCGCTCGGCGTGTTCTGCCGCGATGCGGACGGCAAGGGTGCGATCGTCGAGATGGTGCAGGCCGGTGGGGCCGCCCATGTCGCCGGCGTTCGACCGGGAGACGTGATATTCGAACTCAACGGGGAGCCGGTGAGAAACCAGATCAGCTTCGCGAAGATCGTGTTCGAGCAGGAGATCGGCCGCGCGGTCACCCTGCGCGTGCGCCGCGGGGCGATGACGGTGCTGATGATCGTTCGCGTCGGGAAAGCGCAGGCCGAACTGGGCTCCGAACTTCCCGTGGCCGCGCCTCGAATCGGCGGCGTCGGTCGTTGACGCTTACGCCTCGACGTAGTCCTTGATGTGCCACTTGAGGCGCACGACGCCCTTCCACTCGTCGAGTTTCGGCTGAAACAGCACGTCGAGGCGCGTGCCGGGCGTTACGGGCAGGATGCGCGCCGCGAGGTTGAAGGCCGTCGCGTCGATTACTGGCCCCTCCGAGCCGCGGAGCTTCAGCAGCGCGTGCTCGGGAGAGCGGGTCGCGTTCGCCTGGTTGAGGAATAACCCCCGCGCAACGAGCGTCGGTTCGGGGTTGCCGAGTCCGAAAGGCTCCAGCCGTTCCAGCATTTCCACCGCCGCCCGCGTGATCTCCTCGGGTTTCACGGCTGCGTCGGCGTACTTTGCGAGCTTGAAATCCTCCTCCGTGAGGAACGTGCGCGCGTAGGCGTCCATCGCGTCGGCGATCGCGGGGATGGCGGACGCCTGGGCGGTGAACCCCGCGGCCATCTGGTGTCCTCCACCCGACATCAGGTGCGGGTGCGCGCGAATCGCGTCGTAGAGGTGGAACGCGGGCAGGGTGCGCGCGGAGCCCTTGACGATCCCCGTGTCCGCGTCGATGGCGCCCACGAAGGCGGGCCGGCGGAACATCTCGACGAGCCGTCCGGCAACGATCCCGATCACGCCCGCGTGCCAACCCTCGTCGGCCAGCACGATCGCGTAACGCTCATTGGCGCCGGTGTCGATCACGCGCTGGGCGGCCTCTCCCAGAATCCTCTCCTGTTCGGCGCGTCGCTGGTGGTTGATCTGCTCGATCTGGCCGGCGAGCAGGGCGGCGCGCGCCGGGTCCTCGGTGAGCAGCAGTTCGAGCGACACCGCCGCGTCGTCGATGCGGCCCGCGGCGTTGAGACGGGGGCCAAGTTGAAAGCCGATGTGGTGCGCGCGCAGTTTTCCGTTGGCTCGGCCCTCGATGCCGGACTCCCGCAACAGCGCCTGCAGCCCGACCTTCCGGGTGTTTTGCAGGAGCGGGAGTCCGTGGTAGGCGATGATGCGATTCTCTCCCTCGAGGGGCATCACGTCCGCGACGGTGCCGAGGGTCGCGAGGTCGAGGTAGGCGCGCCGGTACTTGTCCACGGGGAGTTGGAGTTCCCGGGCCAGGCCCTCGCAAAGCCGGAACACCACTCCCGCGCCGGAGAGTTCGGCATGCGGATACAGCGAATCGGGCCGGTGCGGGTTGACCAGAGCTTCGGCGTTGGGCAGAGTTTCGCCGAGGGCGTGATGGTCGGTCACGATCACCCTCATGCCTGCCTCGCGCGCAGCGGCGATCTGCTCGATTGCGCTCACGCCGCAGTCGCATGTGAGGAACACCGCAGCGCCCATGGCCTTGGCGGCCTCCACGGCGCTCTGGTGAATGCCGTAGCCCTCGCGGATGCGGTGGGGCACGTGGGTGTGCACATCCACGCCGATCCGCCTCAGAAACCGGTCGAAGATCGCGGCGCTGCTGACCCCGTCCACGTCGTAGTCGCCATGCACGAACACCTTCAGCTTGCGCTCCCTGGCGTCGAGAAGGATGTCGCGGGCCGCCGCGTAGTCGGGCAGAAGCGCCGGGTCCCCGAGGTGGTCGAGGGAAGGGTTCAGGAACCGATCTGCGGTCTCGGGGTCAGCGATGCCGCGCCGCAGCAACAGGCACGCGATGAGCTCGGGAACACCCAGCGCCGAGGCCAATTCCGCCTCGCGCGCACGATCACGCGGCGGGACATGCCATTCGATCTGCACTTCGGGGACGAACATTTCTTTGGGAGAGTGTTGAGTGTTTGGGGTTTTTGTTTGGGGGGGGGGGGGGGGGGGGCAACACCACAACAAACACACAACACTCGTATCTACATCTTTTCGACTTGCGTGAATTCGAGTTCGACCGGTGTGTCGCGGCCGAAGATGTTGATGAGCACCTTGAGCTTCTCGCGATCCGCGTTGACTTCCTCGATCTTCCCGGAGAAGTCGCTGAACGGGCCCTCGACGACGCGGATGGCGTCGCCCTTGGCCCAGGTCACCTTGGGCGTCTCCTTGCTGGTTTCCAGGTTCGACATGATGCGTCGGACCTCGTACTCCTCCAGTGGCACGGGCTTGTTGCCGCTCTGGACGAAACCGGTGACGCCGCTTGTGGATTTGACCAGCTTGTACGTGTCGTCGGTCAGCGACATCTGGACGAGGATGTAGCCGGGGAACACCTTCTTGTTCACGATGACGCGCTTTCCGCCGCGGGTCGTGAGTTCCTGCTCGGTGGGAATCAGAATCTCGAAAAGGTCGAGGTTCCAATACCCCTCGACCTGCGCGCGGCGCGTGAGGACGTCGCGGACTTTGTTTTCGTGTCCGGCGATGGTGTGGACTGCGTACCAGGATTTCGGCATTATCGTGGGTTGGTCAGGATGTGGAAGAATTCGTCCGCGCTGAAGTTCAAGACCATCAACAGGAGGATCAGGAACGTGCAAACGGCCAGTACAACGCCCGTCAGGCGTGTCGTCTCCTGGTGGGTCGGCCACGTGACCTTCTTGAGTTCGCGGGCGACTTCCGTCCAGAAGCCGCGCATGCCGCGCTTGGACTTGGGGATGGGAATCGGGCTCTGCGGAGTTTTGCCTTGCATTGCTTCTTCCTTGGACCGTTGGACGCCACGGCGCGCCGGAGGTCCTTGGGGAATACACGCATCATACCATTCCAGGCGCGATTTTGGAAGCGGCCGAGCGCCGTCTCCAGGGGGTTTTGTGGTGAAATATTGTGAAATTCGTGGGAAACCCCTAGAATTGACCCATTGCGACCGTAAACGCGATACATTAATACCACGCGTCGCAAACGAGCAAGAAGAGAGGTTCTAGACATGGCGGTCCCCGGTCCCTATAGTGAATTAGAGTATTTGATTTTGGCCCTGCTGTCCCAGGGGGTGGACTCGGGTTACGCCATGCGAAAGCAGATGTCGCGGATGCGCGGCACCCGTTGGAGCGCGGACAGCGGTTCGGTGTATCGCGTGCTTCGGCGGCTTGAGGCAGATGGGCTTGTGGTCGAGGTGCGCAAGGCGGGTGTTCCCAACCGCGAGCGCACCGAGTACGCGCTCACGGGGCCCGGCGAGGCGCAGATTACGAGTTGGCTTCTGTATCCGCCCGATCGCTCGGAGTTCGCGTTCCTCGTGGACCCGTTGCGCACGCGGATGCACTTTCTTGGTCATCTCAAGCCCGTGGAGCAAATCCGCGTGGTGAAGGGGTGGGCGCAGGAGAACAAGGCGCTCGTAGAGGAACTCCAGCGCGAGGTGGCGGCCACGGGCGCATCGCCGTGGGCCGACCTGTCGCGTCTGAATCTGCTGTACCTCGCGGAGGCGCGCCAAGACTGGCTGCGCAGGGTCCTTCAGACGCTTCGCGCGCTCCCGGCCCCGGAACTCACCGCGCGATCTTGAGGATCCGAAGTCGCTTGAGGCCGTCGGGCGCCTCGAATTCGACCACCGCTTTTGGCTTGTGGCCCAGCAGGGCGGTGCCCATGGGGGACTCGTTGCTGATCAGCATCTCTTGAGGGTCGGCCTCGAAGCTGCTCACGACCCGGACCTCGAACTCGTCGGCGTACTCGATGTCCAGCACGGTGACCCGTGAACCGATTCCCACGCGGTCGGTGGAAATCTTGTCGGGATCGATCACGTGGGCGCCCCCAAAGATCTGTTTGAGGGTGGCGATCCGCTCCTCGACCATCGCCTGCTCGAACTTGACCTCGTCGAGTTCGCTGTTGTCCTCGCTGAACTCGCCGTGCTGTTGGCTCTCGCGAATCCTGTCGGCGATGTCCGGGCGCTTGCACAGCGTGAGGTGTTCCAGCTCCTTCCGCAAACTGGCGTAGCCCTCGGGCGTCAACAACAGCCCTGCAGGGGCTTCGTTCATCGATTCAGGTTCGCTCATGGTAGTGGGGGGTCTCAAACCGGTCCGCGAGTATAGCCCGCATCCTGTCTGATACGGCCAGAAATGTTCTCGCGTTGCTTTTCTTGGATTTCTTGTAGAGACGTCGGCTGGGCCGCGGTCGTTCTTTATAGTTCTACGGGTTTTGTGTTCCGAGTCGGGATGGTCCCGCGGCAGGTAGATTGCACGCGTGAAACGTTGGCTCAGCGGGATTCTCCTGGTCGTCGCGGCGCTCGGCGGTGCGCAGGGCCCCGGGGTGCAGAGCCTGTTCGACTCCGTCCGGCCTCAGATCTCGGTCGTGGTCCGCGAGCACCCGACCACCGCGGATCTGGTGGAGATCACCGCGGTGGACGCCAACTACCCGCCAGAGCTGCTTCGCGCGCAGGCCGAGGCGATCGGCGCGGGCACGGGCTCGCCCGTCCGTGGCCTGCACATGGTGCGCCAGGAGATGGGCACGGGCACGGGCGGGGGGTTCCTCAAGGCCACGTTTGCCACCGACCACCTCATCGATCGGGCCGCGGGGGTGCTGCGGCTGCAGCCGATCGTCCGCGCGTTCGTGGGAGGGCGCTCGACGGGGATCGTGACGGGGCTGAGCATCATGTTCGATGGCGAGGTGCCAAATGTGGACACCCTCCGAATTTTCCCGGGCAAGGGGGTCACACTCGAGGGCAGAACGACGGGATCTCCGGCAGGGTTGGAGTACCGCGTCCACATCACGGCGACCGACCCCTCGGAGGTGGTCATTCCCGAGAGGCTTCAGCACACCGCCGACAAGAAGGAGGAGCGCACGAAAGGACCGTCGAACACCGTCCTGATTGCGTTGGGCGCCCTGGCAGCCGTGGCCGCCGGTGCCTTGGTATACTTGGCACTTCTGAGGAGCCCCTCATCGAGGGGATCTCGATAGCGCCGTCGAGGGGGACGCTTAAATCCATGCGCGAAGCATCCAGTATTGGCATTCACGAACTCATCGAAATTGGGTTTCACGAGCGGGCATCGGACGTGTTCATCAAGGCGGATTGTCCGCCGATGATGCGGCAACACGCCCTCGTCAAGCGCCTTCCCGGCGAGTTTCCGGTCATCGACGCCGCAAACGCGCAGCGCATGATCAGCGCCCTGATGAGCGAGAAGCAGTTGCGGAAGTTTGAGGACCACATGGAGATGGACCTCGCATTTGCGGTGGGCGACAAGTGCCGCGTGCGTGCGAACATCCACATGCAGCGTGGGAGCTTCGGCATCGTGTGCCGGGTCATTCCGCTGTCGATCCTCACGATCGAAGAACTCGGTCTGCCGCCGGTGCTGGGCGAGTTGACCAAGCACCGGCAAGGGCTGATCCTCGTGACGGGACCCACGGGCTGCGGCAAGACCACGTCGCTCGCGGCGATGATCGACTTGATCAACCGCAACCGCCAGTGCCACATCGTCACGATCGAGGACCCCATCGAGTTCGTGCACCGCGACAAGAACGCCTACCTGACCCAGCGCGAAGTAGGCATCGACACCGCCGACTTCGC
>CAYJMZ010000008.1:13156-16592 GCA_964370995.1 uncultured Fimbriimonadaceae bacterium
GCATTGCGCGCAATTGTCCGCGAAGCGCCCGACGTGATCCTCATCGGCGAGATGCGCGACGTGACTACCATGGGCGTCGCGCTTCAGGCCGGAGAAACGGGACACCTGGTGTTCTCCACGGTCCACACCGCCAGCGCGTACGAGACGATGGATCGCGTGGTCAACATGTTCCCGCCGCACGAGAAGATCCACCTGTGCGACCGCATGGCCAAATCGCTGATCGCGATCGTCGCGCAGAAGCTCGTGCCCCGCGCCGACGGCAACGGTCGCGTCGTGGCCAACGAGATCCTGATCTGCACGCCCACGGTGAGCAAATTGATCGAAGAAGCGCACTTCAGCGACCTGTACCACGCGATGAACGAGGGCGAGTACTGGGGGATGCAGACGATGAACCAAAGCCTCGTGAGATACGTGAAGGCGGGCGTGATCACCGAGGAGACCGCACTCAACTACGCGGGCATCGCCTCGGAGCTCAGACAGCTTCTGCGACGTTGAGGGACCGCATGACGCACACCATCGAAGAGCTCTTGCGGGACCTGGTCGGTCGAGACGCCAGCGATCTCCACCTCAAGGCTGGACAGCCCCCGATCATGCGGATCCACGGTGTGCTGAGGAGGAGCGAGCACCCGGCGCTCTCGGCGGACGAAACCCAGACGCTTTTGCACAGCGTCCTGAACGAAGAGCGCAAGGAGAAGCTGTACGAGAACCGCGAACTCGACCTCTCCTACTCCATAAAGGGCCTTGCGCGCTTCCGCGTGAACATGTTCTGGCAACGCCACCGCCTCGGCGCCGTGTTCCGCGTGATCCCGTACAAGATCCGAACGATCGACGACCTGAGGATGCCGCAGGTCTGCAAGAAGTTGGCCCTGCGTCCGCGCGGCCTGATCCTCGTGACCGGCCCCACGGGCTCCGGCAAGTCCACGTCGCTGGCCGCGATGATCCACCACATCAACACCCACCAGCGGTGCCACGTGATGACGATCGAGGATCCGATCGAGTACGTTCACGAGGATCTCATGAGCATCATCAACCAGCGCGAACTGGGTACGGACACGTTCAAGTTCAGCGATGCGATGAAGCACGTGATGAGGCAGAATCCCGATGTGATCCTCGTCGGCGAGATGCGCGATCTGGAGACGATTCAGATGGCGATCACCGCCGCTGAGACGGGCCACCTCGTGCTGTCGACCCTGCACACGGTGGACGCCGCCCAGACGATCGACCGGATCGTGGACGTGTTCTCTCCCTCGCAGCAGGCCCAGATCCGCACCCAGCTCAGCGTGACGCTGCAGGGAATCGTGTCGCAGACCCTCATTCCCACCCGCGACGGCGCCGGACGGGTCGCCGCCTTCGAGGCCATGGTGGTCACGCCGTCGATCCGAACGCTGATCCGCGACGGCAAGACCCACCAACTGTATCTCGACATCCAAACCGGCGGAGAACTGGGCATGCAGACCCTCGATGCGGACTTGCTCAAGGTCGTGAAAGACGGCCTGGTCGAGTATGAGCTCGCCTACGCCAAGTGCTCCCAGCCCCACGACTTCCATCGTCGGGCGAGCAACATGGGTCTACTGGAGGGTGCCGATGGGGCGCATTGAGTCGCTGCTCGAACGAACCGTGAAGATGGACGGCTCCGACCTCCACTTCAAGACCGATACGGGCAAGATCTACGTCCGCATCCACGGGGAACTGCACCAACTCGAGGACGAAGCACCCTTCTTTGGCGACGAGTTCAAGAAGGAACTGTTTGCGATGTTCGACCCCGAGCAGATCAAGCGGTACGAGAAGGAGATCGATCTCGACTTCGCGCTTGAAATGCCGGGAATCGCCCGCTTCCGAGGCAATGCTTACCAGCAGCGGGGAACCACGCAGGCCGCATTCCGCGTGATCCCCTACGGCATTCGCTCGATGGAGGACCTTCGGGTCCCCGCGGCCGCGTACGAATTCATCAAGAAGCCGCGCGGACTCGTGCTGATCACCGGGCCCGCCGGCTCGGGCAAGTCCACCACCCTCGCGGCGATGATCGACCGTATCAATTCGACCGAGGGCGTGCACATCGTGACCGTCGAAGACCCGATCGAGTTCGTTCACGATGACAAGATGGCGCTTGTGCACCAACGGGAGCTGTACTCCGACACGCTCAGCTTCTACAACGCTCTCAAGTTCGTGCTCCGGCAGGACCCCGACGTGATCCTCGTCGGCGAAATGCGGGACCTTGAGACGATCCAGCAGGCGATCACCTCGGCGGAAACGGGCCACCTGGTGTTCGCGACGCTGCATACCGTGGACGCCGTGCAGACCGTAGACCGAATCATCGACGTGTTCCCGATGCACCAGCAGCAGCAAATTCGGATGCAGCTTTCGGTGAACCTGGTCGGGGTGATTTCACAGACCCTCGTCAAGCGGGCCGAAGGCGACGGAAGAGTGGCTGCGTTCGAGACGCTTGTGGCCAACAACGCGATCCGCAATCTCATCCGCGAGAACAAGAGCTACCAGATCGGCTCCATGGTCCAAACGGGCATGAAGAGCAACATGCACACGCTCGATCAGTCGCTGGCGATCCTCGTCGAGGAGGGCATGATCACCTCGGAAGAGGGCCGCTTCAAGTCGAAGGACCCGTACGAGTACGACCGGCTCGTATCCCTCGCGGTCCCCGCCGGGGAGGGCGGCAAGGCAAAGCCCTCGAAGGACGGCTCGCCCACCCCCCACAAGCCCACCGGAATCCCCGGCCAGCCCAACCGGCCCGGCTACAAGCGGGAGTGAGGGGAACTGACGACTTGCGACTGACGAGTGACGATTAGGGTCTTCGGATTCCGGTTGGCTTCGTTTCTTGCCGTCGTGCGAAGATTCCAGAGCTCAGTCGTCCCGCAGTCGTCAGTCGTCAGTCGTCAATCGTCAGTCGTCAGTTGCGGCCGCCGCTCTATGCTCTCTGCTCTATGCTCTCTGCTCTTCCCCCTACCCGAACCCTGGCAGAAACTCCGCCTCGGCCTCGAACATCTCACCGGTGAGCGCGCGGATCTCTTCGGGGCAGCACACGGCGGCGGTCAGAGGGTCGAGCATGAGCGCGTGTACGGCCATCTCTTTCGAGCGGTGGATGCATGCCTCGGTCGTCAGGTCGAACATCGCCATGTTGGACGCGCAGATTGCCGCCATTTGGCGCGGGAGAGGCCCGTAGCGCGTGGGTTGAACCCCGTTGGCATCCACGAGGCACGCCACCTCCACACAACCGTCCTGCGGCAGATTGTCGATCAGGTTGCGGTTGGCCACGTTGCCGTGCACGACGTAGGGCTGGTCCTTCTCGATGGCCTCGATGATCCACGCGCCGTACTCGAGGCTGCGCTCGCGAGCGATGGGCTTGCCGCCCGCAATCTGCTCCGCGCGGGCGGCGTCCTGCCCCGCACGCCACGTGGGCCAGTTGTCCGCGTAGAACGACTCC
>CAYJMZ010000008.1:16602-17323 GCA_964370995.1 uncultured Fimbriimonadaceae bacterium
CGACTCCCGACCGCCGTACCCGTCGATGGTGTACCGCTCGCGCAGGTCGGCGCGCTTGCGGTAGTAGGGCAGATACTCGCTGAGGTGCCCGCTGGACTCCGTGATGAACGCCCCGAAGTGGCGCATCATGTCGGTGCGCACCGGCTCCTTCTTCGCAAAATCGGACTCGGGGTCCGCGGCAAGCGCCTGTAGCGTGGGGTAGAGGTCGCCCCTTGGGCCCTCGAGGCGGGTGAACCACGCAAGGTGGTTGATGCCCGCACACTCCCAGCGCATCTGCTCGTAGGGGACCCCCGCGAACCCCGCCAGCATGCGCGACGTGCCCTGCACCGAGTGGCACAGCCCCACGACCTGCATCCTGCTGCTTCTCGCGGCGGCCAGGCACAGCACGTTCATGGGGTTCGTGTAGTTGAGCACCACGGCGTGCGGGCACAGCTCCTCGGCGTCCTTGAGCAGGTCCAGCCACACGGGAACGGTGCGCAGCGCCTTGAACAGCCCGCCGGGGCCGATGGTGTCGCCGATGCACTGCGAGATCCCGTACTTGAGGGGGATGTCGTTGTCCGGCCGCACGCACGCGAGCCCGGCGACCTCGATGCTGTTCACGATGTAGTCCGCGCCGCGAAGCGCCTCGCGACGGTTGGGGGTCGAGGTCACGGTCCATCGTCCGCCGACCCCGAACTCCTCCGCCATGCGCTCGATCCACTTGTGGGCGAGCGCGAGGCGC
>CAYJMZ010000008.1:17333-20494 GCA_964370995.1 uncultured Fimbriimonadaceae bacterium
GGGGGGGGGGCCGCGGGCCCGGCCCCGCGGCCCCCGCCCCCCACCCCCCCCCCCACGCCCCCCACCCCGTGGGGGGGGCGCGCGAGGCGCGTTTCATCCACGTCCACGAGCCGGAACTGGCCGCCCGAGGTGCCGGGAATCAGCATCACATCGCGAAGAATGGACCCCGTAAAGAAGCTCCCCGCACCCATCATGACGACGGTAAGTGGGCGGGGAAGGGCACCGGCAAGGCCAGGGGCATGTGGGAAATCGGTTTCGGTGGACATCACCGCCTATTCTGACCCGTCCTCGGCCGTTGCATCGTAGGGGCCCCCGGTGTCATACTCCGGCCTCACGCGCGGGTGTAGCTCAGCGGTTTAGAGCGCCGGCCTGTCACGCCGGAGGCCGCGGGTTCAAATCCCGTCATCCGCGCCAGTATCGTTTGGTGTGCCGCGGTAGCTCAGCTGGTAGAGCAAAGGACTGAAAATCCTTGGGTCGCCGGTTCGATTCCGGCCTGCGGCACCATTCCCCCCATCCCGTTGTGGCACTCAAAGTTCGGCACAACCACGATCTGTAGCACAGGCACCCTTGCCTGTGATCCGGTTCGCAGGCACCCCTGCCTGCGGCTGTTTTGGGGATCGGATGGAGGTCCATTTTGGAGTGCGCTAGCCCGATTTGGAGTGCGCGAGCATGGAGACTGTTGCAAAACCCAGGTGTGTATTGCCTCGGTGGCGTCCCTCATGCCTCGACAGCTTTAGCTACCGAGGCATGAACACCCCGAATCGGGAGGTTTTGCGACAGTCTCCATGCTCGCGCACTCTAAAACGGACTCGAGTCCGGTTCATCACAGTAACGCACTCCCACCCGGGCTGTGGTCGGTTCGCGGGCCGGTCCCAGGATGCCGAGAATGGCCTTGAGTCGGAGGCTCACTTGATGATTTACCACATGGGCTTTCGTAGGCCGATGAAGAACCTCAGTCGGTCGAAGAGACTCGCCCTGTTAGAGACCACAACCTCTACGAATCCGTTTTCGACATCCGAAATGTACACGCCGCCCTCGGATGGCCACTTCGGTAGCCAGAACACTTCCGGCCCAGGGCCGACGGCCTTTACCCAGCCCCCTCTGTCCAACTCAGTATCCGCGTTCCCGACGACTTCCTCGACGGTCCCTTTCACCAGGTAATGGGTGGTGAGGAAAAGAATTTGACCAGACCCTCCGCTGAAGTACCTGTCAAGGGACTCGCCGTCCGATTCGGCCCCCTCAAGGAACCGGAACGGGACCGAGGGACGCGCTAACCAGAAGGTGACGACCACCAGTGCCGCCACGCCCGCGACCATTCCCGTTACGACCTTCCATTTTGCCATCCGCTTGCCCCATTGTAGGACGCGAGCGACGGACTGGTCGTACAATCATGGCGTGCTTTACCTGCTCGCGTGTCTGCTAGGCTCGGCGGGCCCAGCAGTGTTTGTCGCCGGCGAGTATCGTGTGGAGATCTGGAGCGGGCTGGAAGTTCAGACGCTGTATCTGAAGGATCGCGCGGGTCGGGTGGTGACCTCGCTTCACGACTATCGCACGGGTCTCCTGAGGTTCTACGATCGCAGGCCAGAGTCCTACGGCGATCTGACAGGCGACGGGGTTCGCAAGATCGTCTTCGAGACTTGGACCGGGGGCGCCCACGGGAGCACCACGTATCACGTGTGGTCGCTCGGCACCGCTCCACGGTGTCTCCTCGCGTACGACAAGAACAACTTGTTCGGCGAAGACGACTTCGAGTTCCGAGACCTCGACGGCGACGGCAAGCGTGAAATCGTCTCGTGGTACGACGGGTTTGCCTACTCGATCAGCGGCGCGTACACCGCAATGCTTCCCGTGGTGTTCCGACTAGAGCACGGGGTGTACCGTGAGAGGACGCGCCGCTACCCGCAGGTGATCAAGCCGTACCTCCAAAGATATCGAACGTACGTCGTGGATACGGAGGATCGGGTGCGCGAAGAGGGTGCGGTTGGATTGTACGCGCTCGCGATCATCCGGAGGTCGCGCACGTCCACATTGGCTTACCTCAAGAAGCAACTGCCCGAGTCCGAGTACCGCGCTCTGCTGAAGGACCGGTCGAGGATCGAGAAGATCACGCGCGCTGTTGCGGACCGTATTCGGTATCCCAAGGCGTACGCGAAGGGTGTGCGGTTTTACGTCGAGCGACCTGCTGCTGGTGGATCCTTCTGATGACCATCGTGGTGTCGGGAACACAACGCTCTTGAGCAAGCGCCAAGCGGTCTTCACAGCACACCTTCCAACCGGTCTCGATGTTGTCGCCAAATGAACCCGAACCCATCGCCAGGCCCGTCTTGGGTTGCCGATGCAGACACGTGGTAGTCCTCGGTGGGACCATACAGTCCGTCCAGAATCTCGAAGGTCATCGTTGCCAGATCTGCCTCCGCGCCGACCGGGAAGTCCAGCGAACGGGCCTCGTTCTTCGGCCCCATGCCTACGTTGAAGTCGTTGCTCTCGCAAGGAACTCCACGATCGGCGAAGTAGGCGCGAACCCACGCTTCTTCAGCTGCCTCAGTCGCGATCGTGAACGAGAAGTCGATCGAGAGCGGCTCGTTCCAGTACCAGATCCCAAGCGAGCGTTCGAAATCCTCGTCCACACCAATCGTCAGCGAGTCGTAGCGGTCTCGGCGCAACAGTACGTAGATTGCGCGCGCCACGCCCTCACGGTCCGTGGTTCGCGGCCCCGTCGCGTTCGAACTTGGCAAGGCGAGAAACCCGCCGGACCACGCGAAGTACAGCGTCCCCACGCGGGACAGACGCGCGACGAGCACCGCCCCGCCCACCACCACAACAAGGGCTCCGAAGATCCACCACACCGTGAAATAGAGTTCGGGGGGGTGCGCGCCAGTCCCTGCCGATTCGGTCCTGGGCTAAAGCGCTTCGCGCCCGCCGATCTACTCCGGGCCATTGCGATTCGACCCCGCAGGGTCGTCTCTCTGGGGTTCCGAGGTCCTGCAACCGGAGTAAGATTGGATCGTGATCGCCCTACTCGCCGCGTTATGTCTCGCGGGGACTCCTGGCTTCCAGGGCAAGACGCTGCTGGAGCAGATCGTGCCCAAGCCCACGGGCGCGAACGGGTACGAGGAGTATCTGCGCGCGGCCGATATCGTCTCGAGTGCGAACATGTTGTA
>CAYJMZ010000008.1:20504-21032 GCA_964370995.1 uncultured Fimbriimonadaceae bacterium
CGATCGCCGAATGGCTGGATGAGCCTGGAACTCCGAAGACCAACGACCTCGCCTAGCGCCTGAAGGCGATGTCGGTGCTTCAGATCCGGCGCGAGGCGCTCGCGCGCTTCGGGACGGCGCTCAACCTGGTGCGGCAGGGCAACGCCAAGCCCGTGTTCTATCCGCGCCCGTCGATCGGTCTTGAATCGCAGTTCCCGGATGAGTTGGCGCGCTTCAAAGACCTCGCTCGGCTCGCGGTGGCCGCAGCTTACGTCTACGATTCCGACGGCGCCTCGACAAGGGCCACGGAAGTGCTCCTCGACTGCCTCGTGATGGCCGACAACATCTCCCCGGGGCCCAGACTGCAGCTCCTAACGGGTTCCGCGATGCAGGCGATGGTGCTCTCCGCATTCGAGTCGAGGCTCAACCGCACTTCACTTCCAGAGGCCCTGCGGATCGCTGCGTTCGTGTCTGATCGGCTGAATCGGCCACCGGTCGTCGTGCGCTCCTTCAAAGACGATGCCAAGTTCCAGCTCGGCGTCATAGACC
>CAYJMZ010000009.1:0-20490 GCA_964370995.1 uncultured Fimbriimonadaceae bacterium
CGCGCCCCCCCCCCCCCCCCTCCCCCCCCCCCCCCCCCCCCCCCCCCCCCCCACTCCCACAGGGGACCGAGCCCCTGCCCCAAGATTGATTGCTGACGCACCACAAGCACGGCCAAGGTGGATTCCGACCTCGAAACCTTGTGAGCCGCCCTTGGGTTCTTGGTCCCGGGCCTCAAATCGGCACGATGCCATAATGTCGGCAAGCCCTCAGGGGGGCGCTCCTAGGAGGAATTCTTTCAATGTTGAACAAGAGATTTGCAATCGGCGCCGTTCTGCTGGCCGCCGCGGTCGGTGCTGGCGCTTGGGTGGCCGACTACTCGTTCGTGTACACACCGAAGGTGGGCGCGGTCACCAAGTACAAGATGCAGGGCGTCTTCGACTTCGAGGGCGTGGAGGTCACCTTCTCGGCCACCGGAGTCAACAAGGTCGTCAAGGTCCTCGACAACGGGAACTTCACGGTCGAAGAGACCCAGTCCGACGCCAAGGTCGTGTACGGTGGCACGGAGAGTGAGATTCCGTCCGGGGGAACGACTACGACGTACACTGCCGACGGCCGCGTGATCGAGATTCAGGGCGACAGTGTGGACGGTAGCGCCTACCGCACCGCAGCGATGTCGTCGTTCTTCAAGCCCGGCAAGCCCATCAAGATGGGTGACAGCTGGACGGTCGAAATCAAGGGCGACGACAAGCTCGGCTCGGTCGACGCGAAGGCCACGTACACGGTCGAGGCCGAGGAGACCGTCGGCGCGTGGAAGTGCGTGCGCGTGAAGTACGACGTCAAGGAGACCAAGGGTCAGACCCCCGCAGGTTCAACCGGCAAGGTCTGGGTCAGCCTCGACGACGGCGAGATGGTCAAGGTGGAGGGCGTTTGGAAGGACGTCCCCGTGCCCAACGCGCCCGCCCCGATCAGCGGCAAGATGACGGTCACGCGGCAGTAAGGCGTTCATGCCTCCGCATCCCCGATGTGGAGGCTATTTCAGCGCACGAAACACGCGCCGGTAGAATGGCGGGTGCCATGCTCGAAATCGACGGACGTTCCCTCACCCTGGAGCAGATCGCAGCGGTGTCGCGGGGCGAACTCCAGGTTTCGATCGGGTGGAACGCGCGCGCCAAGATGGCCGATGCGCGGCATGTGATCGAGCGGATCGTGATCGAGGGGAAGGCCGTGTACGGCGTGTCCACGGGCTTCGGGAAGCTGTCCGACGTGCACATCCCCGGCTCGCGGCTCGCCGAACTCCAGGCCAATCTCGTGCGCAGCCACGCGTGCGGGGTGGGCGAGCCACTGGCCGAACCCGAGGTGCGCGCGCTGATCCTGCTCCGCGCCAACGTGCTTGCCATGGGATGCAGCGGCACTCGCGCCGAGATTGCGGACGCGCTCGTGGGCATGCTGAACAAGGGCGTCGTGCCCGTGGTGCCATCGCGGGGGTCCGTGGGCGCGAGCGGCGACCTGGCCCCGCTCGCCCATCTCGCGCTGGTGGTGATGGGCGAGGGCGAGGCGTTCTACCGCGGCGAGCGGATGCCCGGTGGAAGGGCCATGCAGTCCGCCGCGGTGAACCCCGTACCGCTCGAGGCGAAGGAAGGGCTCTCGCTGCTCAACGGCACCCAGGCAATGGTGGCGGTCGGCGGCTTGGCGCTGCTGCGGGCCATTCGGCTCGCGGCGTACGCCGATGTGAGCGGCGCGATGACCCTGGAGGCGCTCCTCGGCACGCCCGTGGCGTTCGACGCGCGCATCCACGACGCACGGCCCCACCCTGGCCAAACCACCTCCGCGCGCCGCCTGCGCACACTTTTGGAGGGCAGCGAGATCCGCGACTCGCACCTCGAGGACGACCCGCGCGTGCAGGACGCCTACAGCCTGCGCTGCATGCCGCAGGTGCACGGCGCGGTGCGGGGGGCGTTGGACCACGCGCGCTCCGTGCTCGAGATCGAATCGGGCTCGGCCACCGACAACCCTCTGGTGTTCTCCGAAGAAGCCGAGGTGCTGTCCGGCGGCAACTTCCACGGTGCGCCACTGGCGTACGCGTTCGACTACGCCGCAATCGTGCTCACGGACCTGATCAGCATCGTCGAGCGGCGCATCGACCGCATGGTGAACCCCGACCTCAACGAGCATTTGCCCGCGTTCCTCAGCGAGGACCCCGGCATGCGCTCGGGCTTCATGATCCCCCACGTGGTCGCCGTGGCGCTTCTTGCCGAGGCCAAAGTGCTCGCCCACCCCGCGAGCGTGGACAACGCGCCCACGTCGGGCGGCAAGGAGGACCACGTGTCGATGGGGATGACCAGCGCGCTCAAACTCAGGCAAATCGTGGAACTAGCCGAGCGCGTGCTGGCGATCGAGCTGCTGGCGGCGGCCGAGGGGCTCGAGTACCGCAAGCCGCTCAAACCCGGCGTCGGGGTGCAAGCCGCGTACGAGGCCGTTCGCGCACGAGTCCCCCGCCTCGGAGCCGACCGTTCCATGAGCGGCGACATCGAGAAGCTCGCGGCCGCCATCTGCGGTTTATCCCCCGACGCGCCCCCCAAGTAAAATCCCCCCATGGGAACGCACACCGCGATTCGGGCTCCCCACGGCACTGAAATCTCCTGCAAGGGCTGGCAGCAGGAGGCGGCGCTGCGGATGCTGATGAACAACCTCGACCCCGACGTGGCCGAGAACCCCGACGAGCTGATCGTGTACGGCGGCACGGGGCGCGCGGCGCGCAGTTGGGAAGCCTACGACGCCATCGTGCGCACCCTTCGCAGCCTCGAAAACGACGAGACGCTGTTGGTGCAGTCCGGCAAACCCGTGGGTGTGTTCCGCACACACGAGCACGCCCCCCGCGTGCTGATCGCGAACTCGAATCTCGTGGGCAAGTGGTCGAACTACGAGGAGTTCCACCGCCTCGAGCAACTCGGGCTTACGATGTACGGGCAGATGACCGCCGGCTCGTGGATCTACATCGGCAGCCAGGGCATCGTGCAGGGCACCTACGAGACTTTCATGGCGGCGGCGGACACGCATTTCGGCGGCTCGCTTCATGGGAAATTGGTCGTGAGCGGGGGCATGGGTGGCATGGGTGGCGCCCAACCTCTGGCGGCGACAATGGCTGGCGCGTGCTTTCTCGGGGTGGACGTGGACCCCGCGCGCATCGACAGGCGCCTCAAGAGCGGCTACTGCGACAGGATGTCCCACGACCTTGCCGAGGCCCTCGCGATGCTCGCCGCCGCCCAGACGAAGGGAGATGCGATCTCCGTGGGGCTCGTGGGCAACTGCGCGGACGTGTTGCCCGAACTCGTGCGGCGCGGGATCGTGCCGGACGTGCTCACGGATCAGACCAGCGCCCACGATCCTCTGGAGGGGTATGTGCCCCATGGGATTCCCCTCATCGAGGCCAAGGCGCTGCGCAAGACGGATCCCGCCGAGTACATCCGCCGCGCGAAGCACTCGATGGGCGTTCACGTGCAGGCGATGCTCGAACTCCAACGGCGCGGCGCGGTGACGTTCGACTACGGCAACAACATCCGCGCGTTTGCCCTCGAAGCCGGCGTGAGGGACGCGTTCGACATCAGGGGGTTCGTGCCGGAGTACATCCGGCCGCTGTTCTGCCTGGGCAAGGGCCCGTTCCGCTGGGCCGCGCTGTCGGGCGATCCCGCCGACATCGCGCGCACCGACCGCCTGGCGCTCGAACTGTTCCCCGACGACCACGTGCTGCGGCGGTGGATCGAACTCGCCCGGCAGCGCATCCGATTCCAGGGCCTGCCGTGCCGCATCTGCTGGCTCGGATACGGCGCGCGCGCGAAGTTCGGACTCGCGATCAACGCCCTCGTGCGCAACGGCGAGTTGAAGGCCCCGATCGTCATCGGACGCGACCACCTCGACGCGGGCTCCGTGGCCTCGCCGAACCGCGAGACCGAGGCGATGAAAGACGGGTCGGACGCCATCGCCGATTGGCCGCTGCTCAACGCGCTCCTCAACACCGCCGCGGGCGCCTCGTGGGTGTCGATCCACAACGGCGGCGGCGTGGGCATCGGCTACTCGCAACACGCCGGAATGGTCGTGGTCGCCGACGGCACCGAGGCCATGGACCGCCGGCTCGAACGCGTGCTCACCACCGACCCCGGCATGGGCATCATCCGCCACGCCGACGCAGGATACGAGACCGCCCAGGAGTTCGCGGCAAAGCACGGCGTGCGGGTGCCCATGGGGGAATGAACACCGGCACCCGCTAAGATGAGAACCCGAGATGCACGACGACCCGAGGGCAACCGTGGCTAGGACCGCACTCCGTGGCGGGCGCATCGTTACGCTCGCGGGCTGCGAGGGTCCGAGGTACGGCGGAGCCCTCCGCGAACTGGGCGTCATCGAAAACGCCGCGATGGTGTGCGAAGGCGCGAAGGTCGTAAAGGTGGGCCCCTGGCGCGAGCTTGCTGCAGACGCTGCGGACGCCGACGTCGAAATCGACCTTGAGGGGCGTCTCGTCACACCGGGGTTTGTGGACGCGCACACGCACGCGGTGTTCGCGGGAGATCGTGCCGAGGAGTGGGAGGCGCTGTGCGGGGGCGCAACCTACGAGGCCATCGCCAGCGCCGGAGGGGGCATCCGCAGCACCGTGCGGGCGGTGCGCGCCGCGTCTTCGGAAGAGCTCGTGGCCCAGGCCCGGCTTCACGCGCGGTGGATGCTGAGGGGCGGGACAACGACGTTCGAGGTGAAATCGGGCTATGGCCTCGACAGCGAGAACGAGCGCAAGATGCTGCACGTGGCACGCCGCCTCGGTGCGGAGGGGCCCCAACGCGTGGTGACCACGTTCCTCGGCGCACATGCGGTTCCACCCGAATTCGAAGGACGCCGCGAGGAGTACTTAGGCGCGGTGCTCGCCATGCTCCCCGAGTTCGTCGCCGAAGGTTTGGTGGACGCGGTGGACATGTTCGTGGAACAGCGCTACTTCCAGGCTGAAGACGCCGAACGCCTCGCCGGCGCAGCTCGCGAGGCAGGCGTGCCCCTGCGGCTCCACGTAGACCAACTCGGCCCACACCAAGGCGCCCAACTCGCAGCCCGCCTGGGCGCCCGAACCGCCGATCACCTCGAATGGACCGACGCCGAGGGCATCGCGGCCCTCGCGGCGTCCGGCACCTACCCGGTGCTGCTGCCCGGTTCCGTGTTCGGGCTCCGGCAAGAGCGCTATCCCGACGCCCGCGCCATGATCGAAGCGGGCCTGCCCGTGGTGCTCGCCACCGACTTCAACCCTGGCTCGTCCCAGAGCCCGAGCATGGCGTTCCAGATGGCCCTCGCGTGCCGTCACATGGGCATGACCGCCGCGGAGACGCTGTCCTCAACGACATGGAACGCCGCGTGCGCCCTGGGCATTTCCGCCGAGGTCGGCAGCTTGGAACTCGGCAAGCGCGCCGACGCCGTGGTGTGGGACATCGAGGACGTCCGGCAGATCCCCTACTTCACCGCCGCACCATGCATCGCCGGCGTCCTGTGCGCCGGCGTATATCATCCAGCGTGAACCCTGGTGTCCGACTCGAATCCTCAATCCTTAAGCTCCCGCATCCCCGCGGCCGATGTTTTGGCGTAATTCCGTCTCCGCGGCCTGGATGTTCCTGAGTTCGCCCAGGCACAAATCGAGCGCCGAGCCTGAGGAGAACTGCGAGGAGATCGACTCGTCTTTGGCCACATCCTGCGTGGCACGCTCGACTTCGGCGGCGAGCAACTTCAATTTCTCGCCGAGCTCGCGTGCCGGAGCGTAGGTGAGGGGCATCACCTCGTCGCGCTTCGGGACGCCGAACACCCGTTTGCCGATGACCTCCTCCACAACCTCGTCGAAGCGCCACTTGCCCGGCTCGTCCGGGATGGCGGTCTCCAGAATCACCAACACCTCGTTCATCGCCTGGTCCACCGCGAGCATGGACTGATCGCGCAGCGAACTCCAGTGCAGAGGCAGGTCGGGATTCGACCAAAACGTGCTCTCCAACGCAACGTGCGCGCGCGACCAGTGACGTGCACACTCTTCGAGAAGGGCAGCGACCGACGGGGTGAGGTCCCGGTGAAGACGCCGCTTCGATTTGGACGCGTGCATGCGTTTGACGATCTGGTACGCGGTCTCGCGCAGGCGCTGCCGGGCGGTCTCTTCGCGGGTCGGGGGGTCTTTCGCGCGCTTCCACACGATGAACCCGCCCATGCCCACCCACCACAGACCCACCGCGGAGGCGAACACCTCCCAGGGCGCGGGGTGCGAGCCAAACGCCGACGCAACCGCCCACGCAATGCCACCCACGGCCAGCCCGAGCCCGGCACCGGCGGTTGGGTCGAACGCTTGCCGGGGCCGGTCGCGGATGGCCTCGTCAAGGTAATCGCCCAAATGCGGAAGCTGATTCAAAGAACCGCCGAACAACATGCGTGGGTTCCTACCGCGCCAACGGGCCGCGGGTTTCGTGCTTAGGACTCGAAAAGGGTCGTCGGCACCGCCGCGTCCTTTGGCGGCGCGAGGCCGAGGTGCTTGTATGCGAGCGCGGTGACCGACCGTCCGCGCGGCGTGCGTTGGAGCAGCCCTTGTTGGAGCAGGTAGGGCTCGTACACGTCCTCGATGGTGCCCGGGTCCTCTCCAGTGCTCGCCGCAATGGTTTCGAGACCGACGGGCCCTCCCCCGTACTTCTCGATCATCGCGGTCAGGAGAACACGATCGATGCGGTCGAGCCCTAGGTGGTCGACCTCGAGGGCGTCGAGGGCCTTGTCCGCGGCCGCCTCCGTGATGGACGCGAGGCCGTCCACCTGCGCAAAGTCGCGCACCCGGCGCAGCAATCGGTTGGCGATGCGGGGCGTTCCCCGGGCGCGCCGTGCGATGGCCTCGGCGCCTTCGGGCTCAATCTTGTATCCAAGGATGCCGGAAGAGCGGCAGATGATCTCAAAGAGGTCCGGAGTCTCGTAGAACTGGAAGTGGCTGACGATGCCGAAGCGGTCTCGCAGGGGCCCCGTGAGCAGGCCTTGCCGCGTGGTGGCGCCGATCACGGTGAAGCGCGGCAGGTCGAGCCGAATCGAGCGCGCTGCGGGCCCCTTGCCGATCATGATGTCCACCTTCGAGTCCTCCATCGCCGGATAGAGAATCTCCTCGACGGGTCGGCTCAGCCGGTGGATCTCGTCGATGAACAGCACCGCGCCGGATTCGAGGTTGGTGAGGATGCCCACCAGGTCGCCGGGGCGCTCGATGGCGGGGCCGCTGGTGATGTGGATCGTGGCGGCCATCTCGATCGCCACGATGTGGGCGATGGTGGTCTTGCCGAGTCCGGGCGGGCCGTAGAGCAACAGGTGGTCGAGCGGCTCGGAGCGCTGCTGGGCGGCCAAAAGAAACACCGCGAGGTTCTGCTTGAGCTTGCGCTGGCCGATGAACTCGTCGAGGCGTCGGGGACGCAACGAGAGTTCGACGCTCTGCTCCCCGTCGCGCACTTCGGGGTCGAGTTCGTTGTCGCGCATCATCGCCGAAGTCCCCTCAGCGCCACGCGGATCTGCTCCTCGACGGTGTCGGCTTCGGCGCGCGCCTTGTCGGCGGCGACCTCTGCCTCGGGCTTGCGGTAGCCAAGCGCCAGCAGCGCGTCGAGCAGCTCGTCGTCGAGGGCGCGCTGTTGGGTTTGCACCGCCGCGCGCCCCCCGATCTTCATGAGCAGCGACTCCTGCTGCACCTTGGTCTTGAGTTCGAGGATGATGCGCTCGGCGAGTTTGGGCCCCACGCCGGTGGCCCGCGCCAGGATCGTGGGGTCCTGCACGAGAATCGCGTCCGCCACTTCGAGCTCGCCGAGTTGCCCCAGGAGGGCCAGCGCGATCTTGGGGCCGCAGCCCTTGACCTCGCGGAGCAGGTCGAACAGCCGCCTCTGGAAGGGCTCGAGAAACCCGTAGAGGGTCACCGAGTCCTCGCGGAACACCTGGCGCACGCGAAGGTCCACCGTCTGCCCGATCGCAGGCATCTGTGCGAGCACCGACTCGGGCACCAGCAGCTCGTACCCGACGCCGCCAACATCGACCACCACCATGCCGGCGCTAGCCTCCAGAACCTCGCCGCGAAGCCGCCCGATCATGGCAGGAGGTTACCCGCGCGCCGTAGCAGTCGTTTGTCGTTGGTCGTTTGTCGTTTGTCGTTTGTCGTTTGTCGATTCGGAATGGGCCGAAGTGATGAAACTGGCGTTCCGGATCCGGAAGCCCAACGACCAACGACAAACGACAAACGAACAGCGCCTGGCACGCCTGCTCGTGAGTGCGGAGACGGCGCTACCGGCCGCGTCTGGGTTCGGTTTCCTCGACTTGTTGGGCGCGGAGGTGGAACTCTAGGCGCACTTCGAACGCCCTGGGCCAGGGCAGGAAGATCTTGATGTCGGAGATGCCGCTGAACGCGTACTGCTTGGCATCCACGAAGAACCGCTGGCCGAGGAACTGGTCGTTGAAATATCGGTCGAGATACTTCTCCAGGTCCTTCTTGACGAACTCGTTGACTTCGATGAACTCGAGGCCGTACGTCTCGTCCCGCGACGCGTTTCGCTCTGAATCGATCAGCGCGTACGCAAGGGGCCGCACGAACTTGTGGTACGCGAAGTCGTTCACGTACCGGTGCAGCAGGAACTCGCGCTGGGCGATCTCCCGGGCGAGGGGATCGACCCGAAGGCGCCGGGCAAGGAGGTACACGTTGGACGCGGGGATCGCCGTGCCCATCGAGTTTCCCGCGGTGTTCCAGCCCGCAAAACCCAGCACGCGCATCATCCGCTCGCGGTCCCACAGGGCGGCGAACAGGTCGGGGTCCGACGTGCCGTCCCCTGCGAGGTTGATGTCCGCGACGCACACGGGAAGCCCCTGATCCACCTCTTCCTTGAGGTCGCGAAGGAACTCGTCGAAGGGCTCCTTTCGCGGCTTGGGAGTGTTGAGATACAGCGAGTAGTCGTAACTCTCGCCGGGGAGCGCCGGGCGTGCGCCGCTTGCCAACAGCTGGTCCTCGAGGCTCTTCTCGATCGGCTTGGATTCGTAGTTGGCGAACTTGGTTTTGCCGAGCGGATCGGAGTAGACCACCCGCACGCGCGGCGTCCAACCGGCCTTCTTGAGCAGTGCGCGGCTCACGAGCACGTTGGAGTGCTGGTCGATGCCCTCGCAGAAGTACACGCGGCCGCCGATCGAGAGCTGGGCGGTCAACGCCCGCAAGGCTTGGGTTTCCGCGACATGGGGCCCGTACGGCCTCGCATCGTCCTGTCCGACAACCAGGTAATCAAATGCGCCGCCTGCGGTCATCTTCAGCAATTGGCGCTGGATTTCGTGGTCCCGCTTCCGGGCGGCCCGGTAATTTGCATACACCGCTTGGGGAATCTGGCTGTCCAGTGCCCTGATCGTGCCCAGCAGCGCGGTGCTCCTGTTGCGGCGATACCGATCGCGCAGTTCTTCCGCGCGCGCCAGTTTGATGCGGTAGCGGGCGTTTGCCTTGAAGGAGGTCGGCGACAAGCGCATCACCGCGGTGTAGGCGTACACCTTGAGGTTCGGCCATTTGCGGATGATCGACACGAGCCGTTGCAGGCGGCTCAGCGCCAGTTCGTAGGTCACCGAGTTCACGCGCGACTCGATCAGCCCCCCGTAGGCGATCATGTCGGCACTTACCACCAGGGCGTCGGTGTGCCCAAGCTGCTGGGCCTCGAGCCAATCGAGGACCCTGTCGGGTGAACCCGGCGATGTGAACCGCCCCAGCGTCGCGTAAGGCGGCAAGCGCACATCGACATCGGCCATGGCGCCGATCATCTGCGCAAATTGGCCGGCGGCGGGCCGGCTGTCGAGGGGAATCAGCAGGACGCGATCGGCGCGCGCGGCAACCGAAGAAAGGATCAGAAGGGATGCCAGCACCGCGCGCATCGTATCGCAAGATACCCGGTTGGCTTCGGGCAACGGGAGGGTTATGCCTCGTCTCGACACCGATATTGCACCGCCTCGCCAAGATCGTGCCTTTGAACCGTCGGCTCCCCCGCCAGGTCTGCGAGGGTGCGGGCGACCTTCAGGATGCGATCGTACACGCGGGCGCTGAGATTCATGCGGGTCATCACGGCGCGCATGAATGCGGTGCACTCGTCGTTGAGCGGCACGAGCTCGCGGATCTCGCGCGGCGCCATCTTGGCATTGACGCGACTGGCTCCGAGCCGCGCGTACTGGCGCTCCCTCGCCTTGATCACGCGCTCGCGAATCACGTCGCTCCTCTCGCCCGTCGGCGCCTGCAGGAGCTCCTCGGTTTTGACCCGCGGTACCTCGATGTGGAGATCGATCCGGTCCATCAGAGGGCCGCTGATCTTGCTCGTGTAGCGCCCGCACACCGTTGGCGACGACACGCACTTCTGCTCCGGCAGGCCCTTGAATCCGCACGGGCACGGATTCATCGCCCCGATCAGAATCCCCTCCGCAGGGAACGTGAGCGTGTTCTGAACGCGGGACACGGTCACCACACCATCCTCCAAAGGTTGCCTCAGGGCCTCGAGCACCTTGCGATCGAACTCAGGCATCTCGTCGAGAAACAGCACTCCGCGGTGCGCGAGGCTGACCTCTCCCGGCTTGGGATTGCTTCCGCCGCCCACGATGGCCGCATGGCTGGCCGAGTGGTGCGGCGATCGAAACGGACGCTCCCAGATGAGCCCCTGCCGCCCGCGCTTGAGCCCCGTGGCGCTGTAGATGCGGGTGACCTCGATGCTCTCGTCCAGCCTCAGCGGTGGCAGGATCGTGGGCAATCGGCGCGCGAGCATGGTCTTTCCCGAACCTGGCGGGCCCACCATGAGCACGTTGTGCCCGCCGGCAGCCGCGACCTCCAGGGCGCGCACCGCGTGGCGCTGCCCCTTGACGTCGCCGTAGTCCACCGAATACTCCGGGTGCTGCGCGTCCTCGTCCAACGTGAACTGCACCGGCGAGAAGGTGGTCGCCCCGTTGAGCAGATGCGCCAGATCCTCCAACGTGTCGATGCCGTACACGTCGAGGTTTGGCGCAACTGCGGCCTCCGCGGCGTTCGCGCGAGGCAGGATGAGTCGTTCGAAGCCCTGCTCAGAGGCCATCAGCGCCACGCTCACCGCCCCATCGATGGAGCGCAGCGCTCCGTCCAGGCCCAGCTCGCCCAAGATCAGGGTCCTCTCAAGGGCGCTCTTGGGCACCTGCATGGTGGCGGCGAGCAGCGCGGCGGCGATGGGCAGGTCCAGCCACGGCCCCTCCTTGCGGATGTCGCCGGGCGCAAGGTTGCACACGATGCGCTGGAAGGGAAACGTGAACCCGCTGTTGATGATCGCGGCCTTGACACGTTCTTTGCTCTCCGCGACTGCTTGGTCAGGCAAACCCACGATGACGAACTCGATTTTCAGTCCAATGAAGTCGAGTTCGACGACCACAGGCATCGCATCGATGCCCACGAGCGTCGCCGCATGCGCTTGAGCGACCATTGACACGGAGTACGCCGCCAGGACCTCGGTTTCCTGCAAGCGTTTTCTCGGTCCGATTTGGGAGTGCGCGAGCTTGCTCGCCGCCTTTCCCCCGGCGACTTGTCGCCGCTCTACGACGGTCTTGCGGGAGGGTGCCGAACAAGTTCGGCGGTGCAGGGCGACGAGCAAGCTCGCGCACTCCCAAATCGGACTCCCAGAATCGGACTACTTGACGCGGCGGAAGCTGGTGAGGGTGGTGGTGGTCACGAGGTCCACGAGGAACGATCCCCCAGGTACCGGAAGCCCGTGTGCCGTCGAGCGCTCTTGGAGCACGAGGCCCGTCTCGATGTCCACCCACCGCGTCCCCTCGATGCGCATCGGCCGGTCGAACGCGGCGTCCTCGTCGAACCGAAACGCGACCGCGGCCATGCTCCGGCCCGCGATCTCCTCCACGCCGCGAAACGTCCACACCGCCTTGGCCCTCGGAACCTGGTCGACCTGCGGCCACACGCACTCCCAACTGGCGCCCACGGGTGTGGGCCCTTGCCGAAAGACCACCGCCAAAGCATCGGCACGGGCGAGGCTGCGTTCCCGTGGGGTCGAAGCCGCGCGCGGCACGAGGCCGCCGATGGCGCGCAGGCGCACGTTTCGAACATCGGGCTTGGTTCCCTTGGCGGGCGGAACCGCGTCCCCGTTGATCTCGGTGTGCTTGAGTTCCCGCACGATCTCGGCATCGGCCCCGTCTGTGCCGACCTTGAGGACCTTGCCGCGCTCGACCCACACGTCGGTCTCGTCAAACTCCTGGGCGACGTTCAGGTAGCGTTCGCGGACCTCCACGACCCACGCGTCGCCCACACGCACGCCGAGCTTGAGATCAACGGGCGCCTGGAACGCGATCCAAGCAAAGCACAGGGCGGCAATCATGGGCTCAGTCCGGCTCGACGGGAATCTCGCCCGGACGGCGGAAGTTCTGTTCGCGGGCAAGCTTTTCCTGCCCGGTTGGGTTCTCGACCTGCGCCTTCACGCGTGACAATTCGGCGCGCTCCCGCTCCGCAGACTGCATCTGCCCAACCTGCGCGTCGGTGAGCGAACGCTGCTTGAAAAACGCCTCCCACGGCCGAACGCTCATGGCGATGCCGGCAGCCAGGGCTACGGTCACGATCGCGATGTTCCAGAGGCGACGCTGTTTCATTTCTGCTTCACGATTTGGGCGAGGATAAGATTGGTGTGGCCGGGGATCCCCGCAGGAACGCCGGCGGTGATTACCACGAGGTCGCCGTATTTTAGACGCTTGCGCGCCACGAATGCTTCCGTGGCCTTCTCGACGATCTCGTCCGTGGAACTCGGGAGCGGCACCGGCACGGCTTCGACCCCCCACACGACGGACATCTGGCAAAGGGTCGTCGCGTTCCACGTCGCGCACAGGATCGGCACTTGGGGCCGGAACTTGCTTACGAGTTGCGCGGTCTGGCCGCTGGTGGTGGTGGTAATGATCGCGCGGGGCTTGAGGCGCACCGCCAACTCCTTGACGGCGCGGGCGATGGCGTCCGTCGCGCTTGCCGGCCCCGGGGCATCGTGCCAGTCCGCGTGGAACAGGCGTTGGGCGAACGCGGACTCGGTCTTCTCGGCCAGGCGCGCCATCACGCGCACCGCGGCAAACGGGTACTGGCCGCTGGCGGTTTCGCCGGAGAGCATCAGCGCATCCGTCCCATCGAGCACCGCGTTTGCGACATCGGTGGCCTCGGCGCGCGTCGGGCGGGACGCCTGCACCATGCTCTCCAGCATCTGCGTGGCCGTGATCACCGGGCGGCCGCGCCGACCGCACTTTTCGATGATGCGTTTCTGGGCGATCGGCACATCCTCAAGGTCCATCTGCAGGCCCATGTCACCGCGAGCGACCATCACGAGGTCCACCACTTCAAGGATCTCATCGAGGTTTTTGAGCGCCGCGCGGGTCTCGATCTTTGCGCAGAGCCGGATGTCCGGGGCGTAGCGGCGGACCTCCTCGCGCAGTTCGAGAATGTCGGCGGCGGTGTGCACGTAGCTCAGGGCAATGAAGTCCGCACCCGCCTGCGCCGCCTCGCGCACGTCTGCCCGATCCTTTTCGGTGAGGGCCGGCACGCTAAACACCTTGCCGACCAGCGTCACCCCCTGCTTGCTCTTGACCACTCCACCCGTCATCGCGCGCGCCCGAAAGCAGCCGTCGGCACCGGAGAGGAGTTTGAGCTCGACCTCGCCGTCGCCCAGCAGCAGCCGATCGCCGGGGCCCATCTCTCGCAATATCTCAGGCTGCTTCACCGGGATCTCGGCGTCCGCCGCCTGCCCGACCGTCATGAGCTGCCCGACCTTGATGGCGCGCGTCCCCTCGGGCAAGACCCCGATTCGGAACTTCGGGCCCTGAAGGTCCACCAGGATCCCGATGGGCGCGATGTCGGGGCTCTGCTCGCGCACCCAGCGGAACCACCGCCGGTGTGTGTCCCAATCGCCATGGCTGCAGTTGATGCGCGCGACGTTCATGCCCGCGCGGATCAGCCGGCCGATCTTGGCCTTCGAGTCGACCGATGGCCCGAGGGTGCAGACGATCTTGGTGCGGCGGCTCAACGGCCTTGTTCCTGTGCGGGGTGATTCACATCATTGGGACGTCGCAAACCCCGTCCAAAGAGCCTCGAACTGTCCCACCATCTCCTCGATCGCCTGTAAACCGCCGCGCCAGAACGCCTCCGAGTTCAAATCCACGTCGAGAAGCGCCATGAGTTCATGGGGTGAGCAAGACCCGCCGAGCCGTAGCACGTCGACGTAGCGCTGCGCGAACGCATCCCCCTCCCGCTTGGCGCGCTGGAAGAGCGACAGCACGAGCAGCTCCCCAAACGAGTACGCGTACACGTAGAAGGGCGAGCCGATGAAGTGCCCCACGTAGCTCCACCACGTGCGGTGCTGCTCGCCCAGCGTGAGGCTGTCGCCGAACATCGCCTGCACCTCCTCTTGCCAGAGATCGCCGAACGCCTCGGGGGACAGCTCGCCCGAAGCGCGCGCCTGCTCGTGGCAACGCCGCTCGAACTGGAACATCGCCGCCTGCCGAAACACGGTCGCGAACACCCCCTCGATCTTGTCCGCGTACAGCGCGAGCCGGTCCTTGGGGTTGGCGTCGGCCACCAGCCGCTCGAACACCAGCATCTCGCCAAACGTGCTGGCGAGCTCCGCGAGGGGCAGGGTGCCGTTGAAGTTGAAGTACGACTGCTCCCGGCTCAGCGACGCGTGCGCCCCGTGCCCCAGCTCATGGGCCAGCGTCATCACGTCGTCCATTTTGTCGAGGTAGCTCAGGAACACCACGGGGTGCGTGTCGGGCGTGTTGTACATGCAGAACGCCCCGCCCCGCTTGCCCGCACGCGGCTCCGCGTCGATCCACCCCCGCTCCGCGAACTCGCGGGCACGCTCGCCCAGCGTCGGATGAAAGGCCCCGAACGCGTTGCCGACCATCTCCATGGCCGCATCGAACGGCACGCGCTCCTCCGCCTCGAACAACGGCGCATAGCGATCGATATGCGTCAGCGCGTCCAACCCAAGGATCTTGCGCTTGACCCCGTAATAGCGGCTCACGATCGCATAGTGTTCCTTACAGAGCCGCATCACAAGGTCCACGGTGGGCTTGTCGAGTTCGTTGGACAAATGCCGCTGGTGTTCGGGGTACGGGTGGTTCCGCAGACGGTCCTCGACCTTCTTGTCCTGCAGCAGGTTGTTGTAGATGAACACCAGCACGCGTTGGAGAGAGGACAGGCCGCTGGAGAACGCGTCCGCGGCGGCTTGGCGAACGTCGCGGTCGGGATCGCGCAGCCGGTCCAGCACCTCCTCTTGGGACAGGATCTCATTCTCGCCGGACTTCGGGTTGGTGTACGCGTAGGTGTGGTTGCTGGTGACCTCCTCGAACAGGCGCACCCACGCGCGCGTGCCGGTGTTGCAGGTCTCCTCGAGGATGATCTCCTCGGGCTCGGTCAGGCTGTGGGGCGACAGCACGCGCACCAGGCGCACGAAGTGGCGGTATGCCGCAAGCCGCTCGTCGGCCAGGGCGCGCTCCACCGCCTCTTCGGGCGCGGCCTGGAGTTCGAGTTGAAAGAACATCGTGTCCACGCCAAGCGACGAGCTGCGCTCCATCTGCCTCTGCATGAACGCTCCGATCGCGGCGTTCGAGGCGTCGCCTGCGTGCAGCAAGTGCGCGAAGGTCATGGGTTTCGACGCCTCGTTGTAGATCGCCTCCCACTCGACGACGCCCGCGTGGAGGGTGTCGGCGTCGAGTTCGTCGCTGGCGATGTGGCCGCGATAGCGCTCCTCGAACGCACCGGTGCGCGCCTCAAGTTGTGCCCACAGCGCGTCAATCCTCGGATCGTCCATTCCCGAAAACAAAGCGGAGAGATCCCAGCGGACCGGTGTGCTTGCCATGCTGTCGATTATGGCGGGGTGGTGAGCTACCCCTTCACCACCGCGAACTTCAGCACCACCTCGCCGCCGGCGGGGATCGTGATCCGCCATTGGTTCGTGCCGGCGCTCAGGCGAGAGCTCTTGTGCGACTCCGTTTCGATCCGCCAAGGGCCTGAGAAGTCTTCAACCACCCGAAGCTCGATTGGCACCCGTTTCCGGTTCGAGAGCACCGTCTTGACCGTTTGGCGCGTGTGCCGCCTGTCCACCTTTTGGACCTTGACGATGGTGGTCTCGGCGGTGACGTCGAACACGCTCGAGACGGTCAGGTCCACGCGGCCCTTCTCGGGCGTGTCGCCGATCGTCGCCGCGCCGATGTAGCGGCTGGCGCCCGCCTGGTCTGGTTCGTACAGCCGCACCGCGCCCCGCGGAAGGGGAAGCCCGAGGCCGTCCTGCACCTTGTTGAAGAAGGAGATCGCGAGCTGGGCGTTCTGCCGTTGAGGGCTTCCGTTCGGGTTGCCGTATTCGTTGTAGGAGTAGCCGTAGGCGTTCGTGCCCAGGCGGACCGAGTAGTCCTTCTTGACCTTGACACTGGGGCCGTAGAGCATCCGCAAGCGGTTGATCTGGTCTTGGGCGATGGTGGCGGGGGACTTGATCGGGTAGGCGTGGAGCTCGCCGAGGTTGGTGGGGGCGGCGACTGAGTTGAACGTGACCCCTCCCGAGTCGCGCGGCAAATCAGTTCCGCTTACAAAGAACGTATCACCGCCATACGTGTAGGCGCGTCCCATGTTCCGCGTCGCCCGGTTCGGCGACCCCGCCACCAGCGTGATCTTCGCGTCGGGATAGTCCACCCCGGTGCCGTTGGTCACGCTGGCCCAGCACTCCAGCCGCATCGTGTTGCCGTCCGGTTCGAGCGTAGCGACGTAGTCCGCGCTCCAGGAGAGGCCACGGGTGAGGTAGGTCACGTCCAGGTCGGATTTGGATGCCGAAGGGCTCTCGACCCCGAGCGCGAGTTGCGGAACGGTCACGACGCCCGCCTTCGACGGCGCCACCAGAGTTCCCGTGGGGTTGACCCACATCTGCTCCCCGGAGCGGAGCACCAGCCCTCCGTCGCCCGCCATTTCGAGGGTGCCCTTCATGCGCTCGCCGATGCGGCCGTTGTCGCCGTACCAGACCATCTCGACCTGCTCGCCGACGTAGCGCTTCATCAGGCCCGTCGTATTGCCGACCCCGAGATCGTAGGTGTTCGACACGACCTGCAGGTTGCCATCGGCCCACTTGAACAGCACCGAGCTGGGGTCCATCTGCTTGCTGACGTCCGCCAGCCGGAGCCGGTTCACGCCCTTCTTGAGCTCGAAGGGCCGCTTTTCGCTCACCTGGGCGAAATCGCTGGCGTACACGGTGAGAACGACCGCCTCCCGGGTTCCCCCCAAGGCATCCTTGCTCATCTGGGCGTCCGGGGCCCTCGCAGAGCACCCGGAGAGCGCGGCGGAACCCACCACCAGGGCTCCGGCAAGTGCGATTCCGGTCACGACGATGGAAGCGTTGACATGTCGCATGGCGATGACCTCCTCAATGCGTCCTTCGATCATGCCAGAAACGGGCGGATTCGGTGGGAACTACCCGGAAGCTCCGGGAGGCGGGAGGGGATCGGCGGCGGGGTAGCTGCCTAGCACGATCGTCTCGAGCGCGAAGCCCTTGAGTGCCTCGATGGCGCGCTGGAGATTTGAGTCGAGCCGATGGCCCTCGCAGTCGCAGAAGAACAGGTATTCGAAGCTCGCGCGCGGGGCGGGGCGCGACTCGATCATCTGCAGGTTGACCTCGTGCTCCACGAGCGCTCCTAGTGCCCTGTGCAGTTCGCCGGGCTTGTTGCGCAGGTTGAACATCAGGCTGGTCTTGTCGGTGCCGGTCTTCGCGGGCTCGTTGAAGCCCACCACCAGGAACCGCGTGCGGTTGTGCGGGTTGTCCTCGATGTGCTCGCACAATATCGGGATTCCCACCGCTTCGGCGCCCATGCGGTTGGCGATCGCTGCGCCGCCAGGATCGTCGAGCGCCAACTGGGCCGCGCGCGAGGTGGGCACCGCCTCCACGAGGGTTGCATGGCGCAGGTGCTCGCGCAGCCAAAGCCGGCACTGGGCCACCGGCTGCGGGCCCGCGTACACGCGCTCGACCGCCTCGAGGGACTCCACGTTGGTGGCCAGGTGGTGGTGGACCGGCAGATACACCTCGGCGCAGATCTTGACGTTGGTGAGCGGGAACCCGTCGAGCGTTTCGGGAACGATGCCCGCGATCGAGTTTTCGATGGGCACTACCCCGTAATTCGCCTTCCCATGCTCGACCGCGAGGAACACGTCGGTGATGGTCTCCTCGAATCGAATCTCAGAAGAGCGGCCAAACGCGTTGAGCGCGGCGGCGTGCGAGAACGTGCCTGCAGGACCCCAGCACGCAGCAACCAGCGGGGTTTCGGCCGCACGCGCGGCGCTGATGACCTCGCGGAAGATCCCGTGCAATTGGCTGTTGAGCAGGGGGCCCGGGTTGATGTGCGACAAACGCTCGAAAATCGTACGCTCGCGCTCGGGCGTGAAGAACGGCTTGCCACCTCGGCCCTTGAGCCGGCCGATCTCCTGCGCAAGAGCCGCCCGCCGATTGAGCATGTCGACGAGGCCGGCGTCCAGCGCGTCGATCTCCAAGCGGACGTCGTCCACGTTGCGCGGCGTTTCTTCCACTCTCCGATTATGGGACGCTCGGCACGACATTGGGGTCCGCCCGACGGCTACAATTAACCTGGAACCAGCGACACGTGGAAGAGTTTGTCAGGTACTTCTCGGGACTGCGGGATATTCGGTTGCTCGATGTCCTGGATATCGCGCTGGTCGCCTATTTGTTCTACCGCCTTGGCGTGCTGATCCGCGGCTCGCGCGCCTGGCGCATCCTTGGCGGGGTCATCACGTTCCTGGTGGTGCTGTTCGTGAGCGATCGCCTGCAGCTCAACGCGCTCCACTGGGTGCTCGACAAGGCCACGCTCCTCGCCCCGGTGGCACTGGTGATCCTTCTGCTCCCCGAACTGCGCGCGGCGCTCGAGGGGTTTGGGAAGCTGGGCTTCTGGCCGCAGAGCATCACGGGTGGCGACGGGCGGATGGAAGCCGTCACCGTGGAGGAGATCGTCGCCGCCGTGGCCGAGATGTCCGCATCGTGCACGGGCGCGCTTATCGTGATCGAGCGCGCGGCCAAGCTGGAGGAGATCATCGGCAACGGAGTGGCGATCGACGCCAAGATCACCGCGCCCCTCCTTTGCTCGATCTTCTACGAGGGTAACCCCCTGCACGACGGCGCGGTGGTGATTCAAGGCAACAAGATCGCGGCGGGCGCGTGCCGCCTTCCTCTGAGCGAGGACCCGCGTCTGGACAACACCCTGCACATGCGCCACCGGGCCGCGGTGGGCGTCACCGAGGGGCTGGATTGTCTGGCCGTGGTGGTCAGCGAAGAGCGCGGCACGATTCGCGTGGCCATGGATGGCGTGCTGCGCGAGATGTCCACCCATTCCGATCTGCGCGCGTTTCTCAACGAGCACGCGCGCGGGGTGCCCGCGGAAGGCAAGTCCTCGGCGGCGCGCCGGCGCGCAAAGGGAGGTGTCGGGTGACGGACTCCGTCCGGCGGCTGCCGATCCTGCTGGTCTCGTTCCTCATGGCGGCGGGTCTGTGGCTCTACGTGCGCGCCCAAAACGCCCTGATCGTGCCGCAGACGTTCCCCGTGAAACTCGCGGTGAACAATCTGGACCCGGACCAGATCGTCACACGCATTCCCGCGACGGTCAACGTGCTGGTCGAGGGCATGGACATGGATCTCAAGCAGATCGACGAGAAGACGCTGGGACGGGTCACGGCATCTGTGGACCTGTCTAGTTCATCGGCCGGTCTCAACTACTACAAGGTTTCGATCCGCCCGCCCACCGGCTCGCCACTGATGTGGAAGGCCCAGGGAGACGGGCAGGTGCTCGTCGGAATCGACACGCGCGTGCACCGTGCATTCCCGGTGACCGTCGACAAGCAGGGACTTGCCCCAGACGGCCTCGAGGTCGGCGACGTGCTGACGCAACCGAACACCGTGATGCTCGACGGCCCCGAGACCCAGATGAACCTCGTCGAGGAGGTGCGCGCAACGCTCGACGTGTCCGATGTCAAGGCCGGCGAAACCTACGAGGCGTCCGTGGAGGTGTTTGGCAAGGACAAGGGGCCCATGCAGCTGATCACCAGCGAGCCCCAGACCATTACCCTCAGGCCGATCGTGGCGAACTCGCCTCCCACCCGCAACGTGCTCGTCGTGCCAAGTTGGACCGGCCAGCTACCCTTCGGCATCGAGGTGATCAGCTACGAGATCACACCCAACCAACTCAGGGTGCAAGGCAAGCGGGAGACGCTCGCGAAGGTGCTCACGATCGAGACGACGTCTGTCGATTTGGGCGCGCTGGCCGAATCAAGAACGCTCACCTTGCCTCTCGCCATGCCCCCCGGAGTCCAGGTGATCGACGCGCGCGGCGTGGCTCTGCCCCCTCCCGTGGTGCGCGTGCAGATCGTCGTTCGAAACCGCACGGCCCAGTTGCCCCCACCTAACTGACATGGGCACATCGGTTAACTTTGGCGTCCGGGAATCCCTTCCCCCGGAGCTCCGGCGATCGGGGGGAGGGCAGGGTGGGGG
>CAYJMZ010000010.1:0-20193 GCA_964370995.1 uncultured Fimbriimonadaceae bacterium
GCTACAAACTGTCCGGGGGTGAGAAGCAGCGCCTCGCCATCGCGCGCGCGATCCTCAAGAACCCGCGCATCCTCATCCTCGACGAGGCCACGTCGGCTCTCGACACACACTCCGAGAGGCTCATCCAAAGGTCGCTGAGCAACCTGATGAAGGGCCGTACGACGTTTGCGATCGCACACCGCCTGTCCACGATTCTCGAAGCCGACCTGATCCTCGTGCTCCAAGAGGGCCGCATCGTCGAACAGGGCCGCCACGCCGACCTGCTCGCCCAAGGCGGCCTGTACGCCAAGCTGCACCGGGACCAGTTTGAGGACCGCGCGAAGTGCTGAGTGTTGAGTGTTGAGTGCTGAGTGTTGAGCCGGAGGTTCAGCATTCCCCTCAACACTTAACACTCAACGGGCAGATGTCAGCGTTACCTGGTCAGCGGGTGTCAGCGTGACCGGGTCAGGGACAATGGGTGTAAAGGGCTGCTTCATTGAATAAAAAGAACCTCTGAAATTCTCCGGCGACGCATTGTCGAACTTCACGTGCAGGGTGACGGGCAACGTGCGATTGCTCGGCAGGTGCGCGTCGGCCTTGGCACCGTACAGCGCTGGATCGCCCGCGAGCCTTCGCCCGACGGGTCCTTCCCGGATCTCCCAAGCGGTCGGGCGAGCAATCGGACGCTGCCGGAAGCCGAGCGCCGAGTGCTGGACTCGCGGGTGCGACTGAAGGATTCCGTTCTGGGCGAGATCGGAGCGGAGGCGATTCACCGGGATCTCACCCAGCGCGCAGAAGAGCCACCCAGCGTGAGCACCATCGGGCGCATTCTGGCGCGCTCCGGGGCTTTGGACGGGAAGAAACGCACGAGACGGCCCCCACCACCCCAAGGCTGGTATCTGCCGGACGTGGCGGCCGGACTCGTCGAACTCGACCAATTCGACGCGATCACTGGACTGGTCATTCGAGGCGGCATGGACGTCGAGGTGCTCAACGGGGTGTCACTTCACGGCGGGCTCATCGCGAGCTGGCCCCAACCCTCCGTCACCACCGATTCGACCCTGCTCAGGATCGTCGAACACTGGCGGAAGTTCGGTTTGCCAGCCTACGCCCAGTTTGACAACGACACCCGCTTTCAAGGCGCACACCAATTCAAAGACTCCCTTGGCCGCGTGGTGCGGCTCTGCCACAGCCTCGGCGTGGTGCCCGTGTTCGCTCCGCCCAGGGAGCCCGGATTGCAAAATGCGATTGAAAGCTTCAACGGCCTGTGGCAGACCAAAGTGTGGCGCCGGTGGCAGCACGTCGACCTGGAGGAGTTGCAGGCAAGGTCCCTCGCCTACGTCGCGGCTTCACACAAGAGGCACGCCCGACGCATTGAGACCGCACCTGCGAGAACTCCGTTTCCAGAAACGTGGGTCGTCAAGAAGAGGTTTCCTCTCCTCACCCAAGTGATCTTCATTCGCAGATCCGACGAACAAGGACGGGTCAGCCTGCTCGGACATCGCTTCGAGGTTGACCCGAACCGACCGCATCGTCTCGTGAAAGCCGAAGTTCTCTACGACCAGGGGCGCATCGAGTTTCGCGCGTTGCGACGAGCAGAGCCTGCAATTCAGCCCATACTCGCACAAATCCCCTACTCGCCGAAGAACCTCAACTGACCCGCGAACGCTGAATGCCCGAGATGTTCAAACATTCAAAAGTGACCCGGTAACGGTGAGAGTTCTCCCTCAACACTAAACACTTCCCCTGAGCGCCTCGATCTGCTGCACGACACGTGTGGCGAGCGCGGCGCTGGCGGCGGCATCTTCGGCCTCCGCGTACACGTGGAACACCGGTTCGACCACGTCGGGAAGCACGAGGGCCCACGCCTCGCCTTCGTGGATCTTGACGCCGTCCAAGCGCTCGACGCCCGGATCGTCGAGATTCTGCTCACTCAGACGGCGCATCATGGCGCCCTTTGCCTCCCACGGGCAGCGCACCTGCTGGTAGGCCATGGCGAACTCGGGGATCTCGTTCACGACCTCGCCAAGATGGGTGTCGAGGCGTGCGAGCAGCGAGAGGAGGTTGCCGAGGGCGAACGCCGCGTCGAAACCGGGATGGAGCCGGGGGAAAACGCACCCGCCGCGATCGTCGCCGGCAACCGACAACCCCTCCGTCACCGCGGTGTAGGTCAAGGAGTGCGTGTCGGAACGAGTCCGGATGACCGCGATCCCCCGGCCCTTCAAGAACGCTTCGAGGCGGTTGGGCGCCACCACCGTGATTCCAACCTTCGTGTCCGGTTCCGCAGACCCGAGGAGCACGGCCAGCGCCGCGAGCAACGTGTTGCCCGACAGCGCGCGCCCGCGATCGTCCACCACCGTCAAACGCTCGCCCTCGTCGGTGAACAACGCACCCATGTCGTAGCCGACCGAACTGACGAAGTGCCGCAGGTTGAGAACGTGTCGCTCGATCTCGTCGGGCGTGCGTGGGGCCAACTTCGCGTCGTTGTAGCCGTTCAGGCTCACCGAATCGACCCCCAACTTGGCGAGCATCGCCGGATAAATGGTGCTGAGCGCCGTGTAGCCGTAGTCCACCACAATGCGCAACCGACGACGAGGCCCCTTTGCATCGAGGCCCTCGAAGAAGGCTTTCTGGTAATCCTCCACGGCGTACGTGGAGCCAAGGATCGCCCCAAGGTCGTCGGGGTCCGTTCGGAGGAAGTCCTCGCGGAAGAACGCGGTCTCGACCTTGCGCTCCATGGCGGGCGACAGATAAAGCCCCTTCGAGTCGAACATCTCGATCAAGGACACACGCGCATTTCCGGGCAACTTGCGCAAGTGCACGGCACCACCGACTCCGGCATGGGCCGTGACGAACCGCGCGATCGGAGCGGCCATGCTGCGCAGGTCGATTACCTCGCAGCCCACGCTGAGAAGCGCCGCGATCACCGCACGCTTGAGCATCCGCGAGCTGCGCGTGCTGTCGCGACTCGCAACGACCTTGCTGCCGGTGGGAAGAACGGAACCGTACGCCGACCCCAGACGCGTGGCAAAGTCGGGCGTCAGCTCGATGTTCGACAGGCCGGCCACCCCGAGGTCCCGGAACAGGTTGCCACGCCACTTGTTGCCCCACACGAGGGACATCGTCACCGTGGAGCCGCGCTCGATCATCTTGTCGGGCCACAACTTGACCCGGGGGCGGATCGTGGCGTCCACGTCCACCAGGCATCGATCGCCGATCACGGCGTCCTCATGCACGGACGCGTCGCACTTGATCGTCACGCGCGAGCACCCGATCGCGGAGCGGAACGTCACGTTGGGCCCGATGTACGCGCTGTCCCATAGAACAGAGCGCTCGATCACAGCCCCCGCCTCGATCAGCGCGTTGTCGCCAAGCACCGTGTACGGCCCCACTTTCGCTCCGGCCTTGATGCGGCAGTTCCGCCCCAAACACAGCGGCGGCACGAGCAGCGCACCCTCGTCGATCGTGCAGTTCGGGCCCACGTACACCCCGGCTTCCAGCTCCTCGCCGGGAATGGGCAGATCCACGCGCCCCGACAACACATGCTCCTGGGCCTCCCTGTACTGGCCGAGCGAGCCCACGTCGGTCCAGTACTCCCCCATCACGTAGCCGTACATGGGCTTGCCACCGGCCAGCAGTTTTGGGAAGATGTCCTGGCTCCAGTCGTAGCGTTTGCCAGCCTCCATCGTCTCGAAAATCTCGGGCTCCAGGATGTACATCCCCGTGTTCACCGTGTCGCTGAACACCTCCGACCACCCGGGCTTCTCCAAAAACCGCACGATGCGCCCGTCGTCGTCGGTGATCACCACCCCGAAGTCCAGCGGACTCGACACGCGGTACAGAATCAGCGTCGCGAGGCTCTTCTTCTTCTTGTGGAATGCGACGGCCTTGGTGAGGTCGCAGTCGGTAAGCGCGTCCCCTGACACGATGATGAACGTGCCGTCTTTGAGGTGCCCCTCGGCTTGCTTGACCGATCCGGCGGTGCCCAAAGGGGTGTCCTCGACGCTGTAATGAATGCGCATCCCGTAGTCGGAGCCGTCGCCAAATGCGGACCGAATCTCGTTGGCGAGGTAGTGCAGCGTCGCCACCACGTCCTCGACGCCGTGGCGCTTGAGCAGCACGAGGATGTGCTCCATGATCGGCCGGTTCGCAATGGGCACCAGCGGCTTCGGCCGGTTGGACGTGAGGGGCCGAAGTCGCGAGCCCTCACCCCCCGCCATCACCACTGCCTTCATCGTGCTACCACCGCTCCCCAAGCGGCCCTTCGAGCCGAACGGGCGATGCCCTCACCTCGGCCAAACTCCCCGCCCCGCCGGACGTGTTCACGATGCGGATGAACCTAAAACGAGCCAATCGACCCTGATACGGCACCGAAAACGCCCCGTCGGCATCGCCTTCCCTCCGATTGCGGGCCGACCATCCCCAGTCGAGTTCGCGGGCCCACAACATCGCCTCGCTCGGCCGTTGGCCCGTCTCGTACGCCATCACATCGAACGAACGCCACATCGCTGGGCCCGACGACACGAGCCGAATCTCGCCGATGGGCCGATCTCGCCCTAGATCGATCTCGATCCAATCACCCACATTCGAGCCCAAAACGACCTCGGTCTTCGCATCATCGTCTACCAACGCGGCCAAGGCGGTCGGGGCCCGCTGCGCGCTGTCTGCGACGATACGATTCTTCGCAATGTTCGTCGCATCGAACGGTGCCGCAGGTACGAAGAATCGCACGTCGAAGAATACGACGTCCTTGCCGCTGCGGCGTTTGGCATCGATGAGCTGCCACAGCTTCACGTACGACCACGCGTCGACACCATGCACGGTCGTCTTGAGCAGCAGCAGGCCGTTGGCCCCGCCCGAGTCGATGCGCCCGAAGGGGTTGGCAGCCAGTGTGAACCCGGTGGCCGTCGTGACGGGCGAGGCCTCGAGCGTGGGGCGCGTGGGTAGGAGCGCCGAGCCGGACGTGCTGGTGGTGAGCCGGAACACGGGCGCCGCGTCGGGCACCACGCCGCCTGCGGACGCATACACCTCGATCGTCGCGCCCGACAGAGGGGTGCCTGAGGCGTCGGACGCCCGGAGGAGGATCGTGGTGGGCACCGCGTACAGATACTCGCCGAGGTACCCGCGGCGCTTGCCGAGGTTGGCGTTGAGGGCACCTACGTCAGTGGCGGAGTAGAGGTCCGTGGGCTCCATGGCGGTGAGACCGGTCACGGGGTCGAACACCGGCTCGTAGGGCAACGTGAAGTCGCCGGGCAAAAGCGCGTCGTTTCGCGTGTCCCCGCCCCCCATGAGCCCCGGGAAGCGATCCTCGGAGCCGCGCGTAATGCGCTTTCCTCCATCCATCTTGAGCACCGACGCGGGGGATGCGCGCATGGCCGCCAGGGAGGTCAGGCCGAGCTGCGTGCTCAGGTCGTAGATCAGGGTGCGGTCGAGGCCCGCAAGGTCGAGCTTGTCGGCGTCGGAAGCGCGGAAGCCCCATTCGCCGTCGAACATCAGGTTCGGCTTGCCACCCGGCGTGGCGGGGGTTCCTGCGAGGGTTCCGTCGCCCACCACGGTCACGCGCTGAATGCGCACGCGCTCCAACGCACCATCGGGGGCGAAGGAGAAGCGGCTCTGCGGCATCACCACGTCGTTCCACGTGCGCACCTGGCGCTGAAGCCACTCGTCGAAGGAAACCGAGGCCAGCGCGGCAAACCTCACCAGGAACCCGCGCTCGACCCAGATGCCCAGATTGAGCGCCTGCTGCTGGATCTCCAGCGCGTTGTTCGAGGGATCCGCGTCCGGGCCGCCCGGCTCGACCAGCACGCGAACCGGCTGCGTCCGGTGATCGGCCGCATCCGGGCGGAACGGCACGGTGGTTTGGACCGTGACCTCCCCGCCGGGCGCCACCGAGTCGGGCGAGGACACCAGGGCCCCCCGGGCCTCGTGGATCGACCACCGCACCCCGTGGCCCGTGCTGGGCGCGTCGCCGACGTTCTTGATGTGCGCGATGTACGTGACGGCCTCGCCCGAAGCCGGGCCCTTCTTGGTGTCCGCCCCCCCGGGCTTTGCGAGCACCGACACCTGTTGGCCGTCCTGCTCCTTCACACTCTCCGTGCCGTCGCGTGCGTACCGCTCGTATTCCGGCAAGCGCTCGATCAGCGTCACGGCCAGATCGGGACCTTTTTGCGGAGCCACGTCCTCGACGGTCACCTCCAACACGGGCCTGCCCTCCAGCGCCTGGCTGCTGGCAAACTCCCCCGCCGTGTCCAGCGACAGCGAGAAGCCCTCGTTCTCGTACCACCGGGCGCGCATGTGCTCGACCGCCGGTCCCAACCCGCCGATCGAAATCTGGTCCGGACCGATGAACTGGGACTGCGCGGCCCCGATCAGCTCGGCATCTCCGGGGCCCGACGCGCCCGCCTGTTGCCAGGACGAACCCGAGGCACCCGCACGGCGCATCCGCCAAGTGGAGGACCACGCGTCCGCCTTCCGCTTGCTCGCGGCGGCGGGGTCGAAAACGGACAGGGTTTTTGCCGGACCCTCGCCCCAGGGAACGCGCACGGCATACACGCCCCGAACGCCTGTCGCACGGCCGCCGACCAGGGTCAGCACCAAGCGCGCATCGACGACGCGCACGTGCGTGCCAAGGGCGCGATCAAGATCCCCAAAACGGATCAGCACGGTCTTGCCAGGTCCTCCCTGAAGGGTCGGCAAGCCCCCGAGGGTCTGGTCGGGCTGCTGGCTGTCCAGGGTGGTGTCCTCCACGGCCCAGTAGCGGGTCGACTGGCCCACGTCCGCGCCACGCGACAGGTGGACGGTCCTCGGAGCCGTACCCAGCATCCATGCCAGCATGATCGCGACCATGGGCGGAGTGTACCGGTGGGTTCCGTAGGCCGTGCGCGTTAGTGTAGTGATTCACTATTCCTGCGGCAGTTGACCGCGCCCGGGAAGGAGATGCCTCCGCAGCCCCGCTGTGGAGGGCTTACCTAGCAAGCCGAAACGAAAGCCTCCACAGCGGGGCTGCGGAGGCATGGGTGAGCGCCGGGAGATTGATGAGACACCACACTAGTTTTTCCGATCCGGCGTATACGCGAATCGCGGCCAATCGCTCGGATCGCGGGTTCCCTCGACGAAGTCGGCGAGCGTGCGGCCCACCCATGGCCCGAACTTGAACCCGTGGCCGCTGCACGCGCTGGCGAACACGGTCTTCTCCCCCACCCGGCCCAGCATGAAATCCTCGTCGTTCTTGCGAGTGTAGAGGCACGCGACGGCCTCCTCGATCCGCGGGTCCTCCACGGCGAAGCGGCGTTGGGCGAGGCTGCGGATGTGCGCGAGGTGCTCCCCGTTGGGCTTGCGATCCTCGTCCTCGGGATCGACCGTGCGCCCGGCGGCGTGCACCCCGACTTTGATCGTGTGCGCGTCCGGTTCGCTCGGGAACCCGTAGAGCGACAAAGGCCCGTCCTCGATCCACACGGGGCCCTCGCGCCGGGCCTCGACGTACGCGAACGTCTGGAGCGTGACGGTCACCGGAAGTTCCAGGAACCGGGTGTTCCAGGCGCCGGCGCACAACACCACCGCGTCGTGATCGCGCTCCACGGCCTCGAGAGACTCCACGCGCTCGCGCCGAAGTTCCGCGCCAAAACTCTGGGCCAGCTTCACCGAGTGCGCCACCGCGCGTTCGGCGTTGACCCAACCCGCCTCGGGGGTGAACACCGCCACCTCGCCCCCTTCAAGCGCCAAGGTCGGGAGCCGAAGCGCGGCCTCTACGGGTCCGAGCACCGCGTGGGGCACGCGCAAGGCCTCAAGTCCCTCCGCAACCGACCGCACGTCCGCAGCGCTCTCGCGCCCAAAGTACATCAGGCCCACCTCGTGCAGGATCGGCTCCTCGCTCGACGCCTCGAGCTGGTGCCACATCGGGTAGCCCTCGAGCATGATTTCGGTGTAGAACGCGTCCGGATAAGCCTTCCGCACGATGCGCGACCGCCCGTGGGAACTGCCGCGGCGATGCCCGACCTCGAACTGCTCGAACAAGCTCACCCGGTGCCCGCGACGCGCCAGTTGCAGGGCCGCCGAGGCCCCGGCAATCCCCGCGCCCACCACGGCGACGTTCACGGCATCACCGCCACGTAGTGCACGCGGTCACTCTTGAACCGGGGCGGGTTCAGCGAGTAGCTGTGGAATCGGCGCACGCGGGCGAACCCCGCAATCGCAAGCATCCCGCGAATCTCCTCGTCGGCGTAGGCGCGCTGCACGTGCACCTCGTGAAACTCCGCATCGCCCTTCCAGAACGTCATGTCCACTTGGATGAGGCGCGTCTCGGGGTTCCAGTCGCCCACCCACTTGTAGCGGACCGACGCCTTGGGGTTCAGGCGCTGCTGGTCGAAGAGCCGCGCCTCGAACGCGTACGCGGTGTTGAGGTCGAAGATGAACGACCCACCCGGCTCCAGGTGCGCCGCCACGCGCTTCAGCGCCATCTGCAGGCGGTCCGGGTCGGTGATGTAGTTGAGGCTGTCGAAGAACGAGAACGCACCCTCGTACGTGCGCCCCATGTCGAACTCGGCGGCGTCGAAGCACTCGTAGCGAAGGGGCAAACCCAGCGACTCGGCCTTGCGGCGCGCCTCCGCGACCATGCCCTCGCTCAGGTCGAACCCCTCGGGCTGAAAACCCTCCTCAAGCAGGAGTTCGGTCAGGGTTCCCGTGCCGCAGCACACGTCCAGAATCCGCTTGGGATGAGTGCCCAAATGCGACAGGAGGAGGAGGTAGTAGCCGACCCACATCCGGTACGGCACCCCGTCCATCAACTCGTCGTAAAAGGGGGCCACGGGCCCAAAGCAGCTCACAGCAGGGTGCCCTCAACCCTCAATCCTTTCGGACCCGCGATTCGGCGGCCCTCACCAAACCGTCAATCCTGCGGAGGTACAGGAACAGGCCGCACCACACCAACACCGGCGGCAGTGCCGCTAACATCCAGTTCTCCATCCGATTCAACCTCCAACATCAGCATGCCCGCGCGCACGCGCAGGCGATAGAGCCACACCACGATCACTCCGACCGCCGCGATCAGAAACAGGATCAGCCGACCGTACGCCGCGTCGAATCCCCCGCTAACCACCGTGTTCGACGGGTGGAACGACTGCACCTGGGGCAACCGCGGGAACACGAAGATCAGGAACGCCGTCGGCAGCACCATCGCCACCGCGTACGCCGCCGAGTGCGCCGCGCGCCGGTCGGGATCGGAAAGCGCTCCGCGAAGCGCGAAGTACGCCGAGTACAGCAAGAGCACCATCAGGAACGACGTCTGCCGGGGATCCCACTGCCACCAGGCGCCCCACTGCACCTTGGAGAACAGGATGCCGGTGATCATCGTCAGCACCGAAAGCGTCAGCCCGATCTCGTTCGCGGCGAGCGAGCGCACGTCCCACTTCGGATCCCGTCCGTTCAGAAACCGGAACGCATGGTACGAGCCGGTGAACAGGAACAGCGTGGCGAGAATTGCGCACGGCAGATGGAAGAAGATCATCCGCGCGAGTTCGGGGTTTTGGAACGCGGGGGCGTTGGGCACCCGAAATGCCTCGGCCGTCGCAAGGACCAGCAATCCGAACAGAACCCATGTACCGACTTGTTTCAATTCTTCCACACCGCCGAAAAGAGATAAGGCCCGCCCGCAAGCGCCATGGCCGAGTACGCGACCAACCCGCCCAGCGACGAGATGCTCCCGGCCATCGTGCCCTCGCCCAGTGCCGCGCGCATCGACCCCACTCCGAGGGCCACAAGCGGAAGCAACAACGGCAACGCTACCACCCCCACGAGGGCGGCCCGATTGGCGGCCTGCGCCACCAATGCACCGCAAAAGGTTACCGCGCCCGCGAGCGCCACGCAACCCGCCAGGAGGCTCGCGCCAAACAACAGGGGATGAACCACGTTCAGGTTCAGCAGCGCGATGAACAGCAGGGCGAGCACCAACCCGTTGGCGCAGATCTGGGCGAGGTTGAACAGCAGCTTGCCCCAGAACACGGCGTGCGGCCGGCAAACGAGCCGCAACATGTCTCCCGTGCCCTGCTCCTCCTCGACCACGAACGCCCTCGGCAGCGCCACGACCGCGGCGAACAGGAGCGCGACCCACAGCAGCCCTGCCGCGAGGCCCCCTCCCAACTTGAGCCCAAACGCCGCAAACCCGACGGTGACCACGGCCAGCACGCTGAACAGGAACGCCGACACGAGGCCGCTTCGCGCGCGCAACTCGCAGCGCGCCTCCTTGACCACCACCGCGGCGATCTCACTCCCCCAGGTCGAGTTCATGCGTGGCAAACCTCCTCTCGCCAGGGTCGTTGGTCGCAATCACCAGCACGCCGCACGTGCGCTGGCGGGCGCAGATCGCCTCCGTGAGGCCGCGTCCTGCGGCGTCGAGGCCAGCACCGGGCTCATCCAGAAGCAGAATCGGCGGACGGTGCTGCACGGCGATCGCCAGCCGCAGGCGCGCCTTCATCCCCGTCGAGAAGCGGTTGGTCGGCATCTCGCCGGCATGGGCAAGCCCCACCTCGTCCAGCAGCTCATCCGTGCGCGGCTCGCAGCCTCGGGCCCTCGCCACAAACTCCAGATGCTCGCGCGCAGAAAGGTGGGGATAGAGCGCGCCCTCGAGGCTCGACATGCCGATGAGGTGCCGAAGGTCTCCCTCGGGATACTCCAGGGACCCCTCCGTCGGCAACGCGAGGCCGGCCAAGGTGCGCAGCAAGGTCGATTTGCCCGCTCCGTTTCGGCCGAGCACAACAAGTGCCTGACCGGCGCGCACCTCGAACTCCAACCCGCGGAACAGCCACCGATCGGCGAATCGCTTTCCTAACCCCCGAACCGCGAGCACGCTGTCAGTATGGCACCCGGACTAACAGGGTGCTGAAGCAGGCCGACGCAACCGTGCCACCCTCGTGTCGGGGGTGCTTTCGCCGAGAGTTCTCACCTAGCGCACCCCCAAGATGAGGGTGGCACGGGATCGGAAACGTCCGTGGCGCGAGAACTAATGGTGCAAGCCCCTTGTTCAGCACCCGGACTACGCGTCGGGACGAACCCAAAGGTGCCGCCCCACGACCCGGCCGACGGTGTGGAATGTCCCGCCGATTTCGAGGTGGATCAGATTGTCCACGGGCGTCGACCCCACCGCGGTGAACCGCACGCCCGGCAGGAGCCCGACCTCCTCCAGATGCGCCAGGAACTCGACGCGTTCGTCGGTGACCTTGACGACGACCAGGTGCGCGCCCTCTTCGGCGTCCTCGAGGCGGAAACTGGCATCGTCTTGATCGGGGTCCACGGGGTTGCCGTGCGGGCAAGTGGTCGGGTGGTCGAGCTTGCGGTCGATCTGCGCGATGATGTCCTCGCAGATGTAGTGCTCCAATTTGCAGGCCAACTCGTGGACGTCGTTCCACGGCAGCTCGAGCGTCTGCACGAGGAACACCTCGAGGATGCGGTGGGCGTGCGTGAGCTGCTTGGCGAGAAGCTCGCCGCTTGGTGTGAGCCGAACGCCCTGGTACGGTTCGTGGAGCACGAGCCCGAGGTCGGCCATCTTCTTGATCATCGTGGTGACCGATCCGGCGGACACGACCATGTAGGTCGCCAACTCGCCCGTGCTGACGGTGGCGACCTCTTTCTGGAGTCGGAAGATGCCCTCGAGATACTCCTCGACGCTTTCGCTGAACGCCCGCCGGGTTCGGTGTTGGTCGCCAGGTCGGCAACTCGCGGGTACTCTCAGGCTCAACTCCTTCGAGGTCATGGCGCATTATACTGACGCGCCCTCAAAAGCCCCAGCAGAATGAGAGCCGTCGTCCCCCACCCGCCGCGAAGAGATCTGACATGAGAGTCGGGATTGTCGGTGCAGGGATCGCCGGCCTCTCGGCGGCGCGGCAGTTGCACGCGGACGGCCACGCGGCGGTTGTCTTTGAGATTGCCGAACGCGTCGGCGGGCGCGTCTGCACCGTGACGCACCAGGGGTACACGTTCGATCCCGGGGCCACCGACATCGCCCCAGGCAGTTCGAATCTCGCAGACGCGATGCTGCACGAGTTAGACACCAGCGACCTGCTGACCATCGAGAGGCCGATCTACATGCACGCGTCGCTTCGGGTCTCGCCCGGGGATCTGTCGAGATCCAAGCTCCCGCGCTACACGTATCGAAGCGGCAACGACACGCTTGCGCGACTGCTTGCCCAGGGGCTCGACGTGCGCCTCGACACCGGCATTGGGGCGATGCAATGCGACGGACGTGGCCGGTACCTCGTGGCGGGCGAAACGTTCGACGCACTGATCCTCACGCCCCCCGTGCCGCAGACGCTCGCCTTGCTGAGCTCTCTCGGCGAGGATAGGCCCCTCAACAACACGTTCTACAGGTGCTGCCTCAGCGTGATGCTCGGCTATGCCCGGGACCTCCCCGAAGTCCCCTACCACGCCCTCCTTGATCCCGAACAGCGCCATCCCCTGGTGTGGCTCAGCATCGAGTCCGAGAAGTGCCCCGGGCGTGCTCCCGCCGGGCACACCGCGTTCGTGGCGCAACTTGGCCCCCAGTACAGCCTGAGCCACTTCACGTCGGACGAGGCTGAGATCGTGGCCAGCACCGTGGGCCACATCGTGCGCCTGTACGGGCCCGAGTGGGGGCACCCGAAGGTCGCGCGCGTGCACCGCTGGAGGTTCGCCCAACCCGAAACGTACGCCCTCTTCGACACCGTGAACCACCCCCAATCCAAGGTGCTGGTGGCCGGCGACGGCGTGCTCGGCGCGCGGGTCGAGTACGCCTACGAAGCGGGTCTGCGCGCCGCCAAACTGCTCGACGCACAATAGGGAACCTACGCTCCAAGCCCCAGCACGACGTCCCCAAACGATGCGGCATACACGCGGCCTGGCTCGGCGGCGGGCGATGCGAGCAGGTGGCCGTTCGGCAACCGGTAACGCGCCACGACCTCGCCATCGGTGCCCCGAATGCGGTGCAGCACCCCGTCGACGGAGCCCACCACCGCGTGGCCATCGGAGAACGCGGGCGAGGAGTCGTAGATGACGCTCCCGACCTTCGCGCACCAAATCTCCTTGCCATCCGCCGCCGAAACGCACCGCGCCTCGCCGTTGTCGCCCAGGCACCCGATGAACACGCGGTCCTCCACGAGGCACGGCGAGGAGTAGCCGAACTTGTCGCCCGCCGTCGTCGCTCGCCACAGCACCTTTCCGGTGGCGGCGTCGATCGCCCAAAGGCCGTTGTCGTTCGACGGCACGAACACCCGCCCCAGGCCCACCGCGGGACCACCGATCGCCGGCGAGTACGCGAACGACTTGTCCGTGCAGGCCGTTCGCCACGCCACCGAGCCGTCGGCCGCGTTGACGGCGTAGAGGTGCTTGTCCCACGCGCCGATGAACACGCGCTCACCGTCCGTGGCCGCGGGGCTCTGCGAGAACGCCGACGGGCTGGCCGGCATCGTGTACTTCCATGCGAGCCTGCCCGTGGCCGCCTCGAGCCCGTACACCGACCCATCGCCCGACGCGATCACGGCCATCCCGTGGGCGAACGCCGCGCTGGCGTACACGGGCCCGCCGGTCTGCGCCTTCCAAAGAAGCGCCCCCGTGTCCCGGGCAACCGCGTACACCCCACCGTCCGCACTGCCCACAACCACGCGCCCCTCCGAGGCCCTTGGCGACGAGTGGCAATACCCGCCGGTCTGCGCGCGCCACAACACCTCGCCTGTGCCCTTGTCGAGGGCCCACACCGACCCGTCCATCGCGCTGACCAACAGGTTTTGCCCGTCGAGGAGCAGGTGCGACATCACCCCGCCGCTGAGCTTGCGCGACCACAGGGGCCGCATCCCCTGCTCCTGCGCGGGCAGCAGCACATCGAAGGCGCGCATCCTGCCCGTCGGGGAGGTGCGCACGGACAGGGTGTGGTGCCCCGGGGGCAAGCCCGCCGTCGGCACGAGTCCGAGGGTGGGAGACCACGTGCCGGCGTCCCATCTCGACTCCACCCCGCGCGAGCGCAGCCACAGCGGCTCGCCCGGCGAGGAACCGGGGCTCGACAACGCCCATACGGGACGCTTTTCGCGCGCGGGCTCCAACCGCACGGTCGCGAGCACGTGCAGGGGCTTTTGTGTGGTTCGGCGCGAAAGGGTGACCTCGCTGCGCCTGCGGTCGATGGCCACCTCCTCGTACGAGCCCTGGTACAGGCCCTTGTTCATCGTGCACAGCACCGCGTCGGTGGTCCACAGCAGGTCGCTGTGCCCGTGCGCGTTGAGCACGAGCTTGACGTTGTACGGATCGAGCAACGCGATCAGCGCATTCTCGTTGTCCACCATCACGCTGTCCCGCCCAATCCAGTGGTGCGTGAACACGAACACGGGCACCTCGCGACCCACCCGCTGAAGGTCCGCCTCGAGCCACCGCAGTTGCGCGCTTTCGTAGTGCCCGTAGTGCGAGAGGGGAACGGTGCTGTCTAGGAGCACGAAGTGGCATCCGAAGCGGTCGAACGAGCGATAGGGCCGGCCCAACCGCTCCTCAAACAGCATCAGCCCCCGGGGCGCCCAGCGCACGTCGTGGTTGCCCGGAATGTGGTGCGCCTCCCCCAGGCACGCCAGCACCTGCGCGTACCGGTCGTACTCGGTCTTCCACCCAACCTCCACCACGTCGCCCCCGTTCACCACGAACGCGGGTTTGACGTCCCGCACGATCTCCTTGGCCAGCGCGATGCACGCCTCCAAGTTCGCGGTATCCGAAACGTGGGTGTCGCTGAAGAACGCGAAGCGCTCGACATCGCTTCCCTGGGCCCATGCCGGGCGCGATATCAGGCCCGCGGCACCCGCCAGCAGCAGTTCTCTACGTGTAAGGTTCATCGGGATGGCTCCAGTTTACGGCATGTGCTCCTCGGACCCCTCGCCCCCTGCCCCCACATAGCCGTTAACTTTGGCTAGTTCCAGGCGTTCTCCATGCCTCCGCATCCCCGATGTGGAGGCTATTGGGCCGTGCGTTTGCGAATGGGGACGCGATCTCCCCTGCGAAGCTGAGCAATACCCTTCCGCGCCAGAAGGCGGGCTGTGTGCCGACCGTCCTCGCGCCAGTCTTCCGAGTGGTGAACGATTTCGAGCCTGTGGGCGAGCTGGGGCAACTCTCCGGGCTCGAGCACAAAGCGGGGGGTTCGGGGCTTGCCGAAGCGCTCGCGATGCACCGTGGTGAACGTCTCAACGACGAGGTGGCCCCCGGGCGCGAGCCAATCTGCCGCTGCCTGAAGCAAGGGGCGGTGGAGGTACGCGAACGACGCGATCAGATCCACTGGGCCTGCGGGGGCGTAGTCCGAGGCCTCCACATCGGCGCATTGCCACTCAATTCGCGACTCGCCCAAGGTGCGCCGTTCGAGGTCGCGCGCCTTGTCCAGGGCGTCGTCGAGGCGGTCGATCGCGGTCACGGTCCACCCCGTCGCGGCCATCGCCACGGCCTCGCGCCCCGCCCCGCACCCAAAGTCGAGGGCGTTACCGGCGGCCAGTTGCGGAAGCACCTCTGCGAGCCACGAGTTGGGTTGCCACAATCGTCCTGGTTGGGGTGCATCGGCAGGCTCAACGGGGACCGTCTCAGCGCTCCGCCCGCCCGCCCGTAGCCATGAGACGACGGCGGGCGTCGCGACCCCGACATCTGCCACGAGCACGGGCTTCTCACGCGGTGGCAGCTCGTGCATCCGCGCTTCCAACTCGCCAAACGGGATGTTCACCGCATCCGCAAACGGGTGCCTCCGCGCCTCCAACTCGGGACGGGGGTCGAGGATTCGGCGAAGCGGCGGCAGACCAGGCACCGCCCATGGTAGCGCCAAACGAGGACCTGGCAAAGTCGCCAGCGGGGTGCTGAGGAAGGCCGACGCAACCGTGCCACCCTCGTGTCGGGGGTGCTTTCGCCGAGAGTTAGCACCTGACGCACCCCCAAGATGAGGGTGGCACGGGATCGGAAACGTCCGTGGCGCGAGAACATAGGGTGCATTGGCCTTCTTCAGCACCGTGCTACGTATCAAGACCGCCGTCTGGGCCCCCCCGTCCGCAGCCACTATGGCCGTAGCTCTCCTCGCTACTCGTAGCCCGGACGACTGCCTATCTCGAACCCATAGAAGCCAGCCACGCCTTGCGCGTCCAGCCGGGGCAACGCTTCGAGCCGTTCGATGAGCAGCGAAGCGTCGTGGCCCACCGGCACGGCGAGCCCGCCCAGAAGCGCGAACTTGTGCGAGAGAAGATCGTGCAGGTCGGCGGTGGTGTTGCGCGCGTGGCCGGCGGGGTACATCACCAGGCCGCTGTCGTGGCGCTGACCGTCGCTCGCCACGATCACGATCGATGTGGGAATTCCATCGGGGTACTTCGCATCGTAGGTCGGGCCGCCGTGTGCGAAGGTGATGCGCTCCATCAGCGCTCGTGTCACGGGGTGAAAGATCGCGGTATCGGCGACTTTGTAGTCGTAGGGGTCGAGCATGAGGGTCTTCCACATCGCGTCGTGCGCGCCGCCATTGTTGGGCAGCGGGCCGTGGTGTGCGCGGTGATCGAGCGCCTTGCGGATCAGCGTGGCGACGATATAGGCCATGGAGTGGTCGGCGCTCTGGCGGGTGCGCGGGTCTTTTTTCATCGGGTTGCCGATGATGCCGAACGCGGGCTCGTACGCGACGATTTCGATGCTGCCGATGCGCCCGCCCTCCGGGTCATCGAGCAGCTCCGGCGCTTGCGCGAGAAGGTCGATGGCACCCTGCAGCGCACCCGCGGACTGGTGCTCGTACAGACCCAGTTTGAAGTGCATGCCCATCACGGCGAACGCGTCGCCACGGTGCGCGAGGACCAGATCGAACGGGCTGTCGCCCTGCTCCTTCCAACGCGCGGCGCCCTCCGTGGTGGGCTCAAAGAACCGCCAGATCGCTTCGGGGTTGCGGAAGATGTCCTTGGGGCCCACGAACCCCGCGAGGGAGCGCTTCATGCACACGATCGCGGCCTCGGTGCTGATCGCCGCACTGGCGCCTTTGGAGTCCGAGAGTTGCTTGCCCGCGCGGATGGCGCGCCAGGGGATGTGGTGCGCCACGAACATGCCGATGGCCGACTCGATCTGCTCGGGCGTGGCACCCATCAGGGCCCCGTAGGCCGCTGCGGAGCCGATCGCGCCGTGCACGACGTGGTCGATCTTGTAGCTCTTGAGGCTGAACACCTCGGCCAGGCGCCCGCGGATCTCGTCGATCAGCACCATGGCCTTGAGCGCCGTTGCGCCATCGAAGCCCTTCTGTTGGCATGCGGCGATCGCCACGGGATAGAAGTCGTTGTGTCCGAACTCGCCCGCCGTGTGCCCCAAGGCGGGGTTGAACCCGAAGTTGGTGCCGTTGGAATCCCACTCGCGCACCGCCGAGGAGTTCGCCACGACCGCCTTCTCCGCCTTGACGCGCACACCCGAGCCGAACACCGTCGCGCCACTCGGGTCCGCGTACTCCAGTGCCTCCTGGCGGAGGATGCGCGGCGCGTTCGTTCCCAGCGCAAGCGCCGACACACCGCACAGCACGGCGTCCGTGTGGAACAGCCGCGTGCGCTCGAGCACCGACTTTACCGGTGCCCCGGAAGCCAGGAACTCCAGGGCAAACCGCCCCAGCCCCAGGGCCTGGTTGGTGTCGCGGGGAAGGGTGGTGAAGTCGCTCATGGGACGAGACGATTATGGCCCTTGTATCCCCACCCCCCAGTAGCACAGGCACCCCTGCCTGTGAATCACAAGGGCTATCATCTTGTGGCGCGACGGAGTATCCAAACATATGCAAACGAAACTGAAGGTGGAAGGGATGACGTGCCAGAACTGTGTGCGCCACGCGCGCGAGGCTTTGGAAGGCGTTGCAGGCGTCGTTTCGGCGGATGTGGACCTCGACACCGGCACCGCGGAGGTGCGGCATGAGGGCACCGAGCTCGAGGCGCTGATCGCGGCACTGGACGAGGAGGGTTACGCCGCACGAGAAGCATAGAGGCTGAGGCGGCTCCCAGCACAGAGATCGTGCTCGACGTCGCGGGCATGACGTGCGCGTCGTGCGTGCGGCGTGTCGAGCGCGCCCTTACGCGCACGCCGGGGGTGACCTCCGCGAGCGTGAACTTCGCGACGCACCAGGCCACCGTGGAGTACGAGCCCTCCGCTTCGATCGCGGGGTTGCAGGCGGCGGTCGTGGCGGCGGGCTACGGGGCGACGCCCGCGCAGGACGAGCACCCCCACGACTACGCGGGTGGTCTCGGGGCCCAGCGGCGCACGCTCGTGTGGTCGGCCCTGGGCACCTTGCCCGTGGTGGCGCTTTCCATGGCGCTGCACCATCGCCCCGAGTGGGTCAACGTGCTGATCTTCGTGCTCACGACGCCCGTGCTGTTCGTGTGCGGCCGCTCGTTCTTCGTCAACGCGTTCAACACCGCCCGGCACGGCACCGCCACGATGGACACGCTGGTCGCGATGGGCTCGGGCGCGGCGTGGATCTACTCGACGTATGCCCTGGTTGCGTATCGAGGGCACGCGCAAAGCGAGCATCTCTACTTCGAAACCGGTGCGGTGATCGTCACGCTCATCCTGTTCGGCCGTTACCTCGAAGCGCGCGCAAAGACCCGCATGTCGGATGCGATCCGCGCGCTGATGGATCTCGCGCCGAAGACCGCGCACCGAGTCGCGGCCGACGGCACGGAATCCGATGTGCCCGCGTCGGTGCTTCGCGAGGGAGATCGCGTGAGGGTGCGCCCCGGGGAGAGCATCGCGGCCGATGGCGAGGTCGTCGAGGGCCACTCTTTCGTGGACGAGTCGATGCTCACCGGCGAGCCCATGCCCGTCGGGAAGGAGGTGGGCGAAGATGTGACCGGCGGCACCGTGAACGGCGACGGCAGCTTCGTGTTCCGAACCACCCGCGTGGGGGCCGCGACGACTTTGGCCCAGATCGCCCGCCTCGTGCAGCACGCCCAGGGATCCAAGGCGCCGATGCAGGGTTTGGCGGACCGCGTGTCGTCGGTGTTCGTGCCCATCGTGATCGGCCTGGCGGTGCTGACGGTCGCGGTGCTGCTGCTGCGCGGCGAGTCCCTCGATGGGGCGTTGCTGCGGGCGATTGCGGTGCTCGTGATCGCCTGCCCCTGCGCGTTGGGGCTTGCCACGCCCACAGCCCTGATGGTCGGCACCGGCCGCGGCGCGGAGTTGGGGGTGCTGGTCAAGGACGGCGGGGCGCTCGAGCGGGCGGCGTCGGTGGGCACGGTGCTGCTGGACAAGACCGGCACGCTCACCGAGGGCAAGCCGAAGCTGACCGACGCCCTCGCGTTTGGCTCGTGGAGCGAGGACGGGATGCTGGCGTTCGCGGCATCGCTGGAGACCGGCAGCGAGCACCCGCTGGCGCGCGCCGTGGTGCGAGCCGCTCATGCGCGGGGCCTCGCCGTGGCGACTCCCGAGGGTTTTGAAGCCGTGCGAGGCAAGGGCGTGCGCGCGAACACAGGTCTCGTAGGCCGGCCGAGTTGGGTGGAGGAGGAACTTGGCACATTGCCGACCGAGGTGGGTGAGGCCGTGGCAAAGCTCGAGGCTGAAGGCAAGACGGCATTCGTCGCCGCCCAGTTCCCTATCCCCCCTCCATCCTCAACCCTCAATCCTCGAGTCCTCTCCCACGGAGTGCTGGCGGTGGCCGACGCCGTGGGCGAGCACAGCGCTGAGGCCATCCGCGATTTGGCGGCCTTGGGAGTGAAGGCTGTGATGGTCACCGGCGACAACCGCGCCACCGCCGAAGCCGTGGCGAGAACCGTGGGCATCGAGCACATCGAGGCGCAGGTGCTGCCAGCCGGGAAGGCGGACCTGGTGAAGCGTTACCAGCTGGACGGTCAGGTCGCGATGGTCGGCGACGGGGTCAACGACGCCCCCGCGCTCGCGCAAGCGGACCTCGGCATCGCCATGGGCTCGGGCACGGACGTGGCGATGGAGACCGCCGGCATCACGCTCCTGCGCTCCGACCTCCGCGGCGTGCCCCAAGCGATCCGCCTGGCGAGGGCCACGCTGAGCACGATCCGAGGCAACCTGTTCTGGGCGTTCATCTACAACGTGGTGATGATCCCCCTGGCCGCCCTGGGCTACCTCAACCCCATGCTCGCCGCCAGCGCCATGGCGATGTCAAGCGTGTCGGTCGTCACCAACTCCCTCCGCCTCCGAAGGTTCCGGTAGTGCCTCGCCCGGATCATGCACATGGAGTGCCTTAGTGGCGGGGGGGGGGGGTGGGCGGGCCCC
>CAYJMZ010000011.1:0-10261 GCA_964370995.1 uncultured Fimbriimonadaceae bacterium
GGATCAGGGCGCCCGCCATGGCCCCACAGATCACGACCCAGCCCTCCTGGTTCCAGCCCTTCAGCGCCAGCAGCCCGGCAAAGCCCAGGGACAGCACGATGCCCAGCGAACCCGCCAGCCCGTCGAGCCCATCCGCGAAGTTGTAGGCGTTGCACGCGAACAGCACCACGAATACCGCGAGCGCCACGCCGGGCACGCTCCATTCCCAACCCAGGACGGGCACCGCCGCTACGGCCAGCGCCATCTGGGCCACCATCTTCGGCTTCCACCCCAGGCCCCGCTTGCCGGGCATCAGCCGAGGCACAAGGTAGTCGTCCGCGAACCCGATCAGCGCGAAGCCGAGCATCCAGAGCATCGCATAGAGCTCCCGATTGGCCAGGCCCAACACGAACACCCCCAGCGCCAAGCCCAAGACGACCATGATGCCGCCCATCGTGGGCGTGCCCTGCTTCTTCTGGTGCCCCTCGGGCGCGTACTCGCTCACGGTCTGGTGCGAACGCATCGCGAGCAGCATCCGAAACACCGGCCACGCCAGCAGCGCGGTGATGGCCGCCGCGACCAGGAGTTGTTTGCAGTAATCGGCAAGCACCTCCTTCACTTACCGCCCTCCCGGAGCGGCTCGAGGGCGCGCTCCAACTCGAGCGCGCGGCTTCCCTTGACCAACACCAGGTCGCCCGGCGCGAGCATCGAAAGGAACGCGGTTACGTCTTCCAGGGTCTCCGCCAGCGCCCCATCACCTTCGAAGGCCTCCATCGCAAGTGCCGCACCCTCGCCGAGGAACAGGGCCCGCTCGACCCCCGCACGGTTCAGGGCCTCTCCGACTTCCCGGTGCGCGGCGGGACCGGCCTCCCCCAGCTCCTTCATTTCGCCGATCACGGCCAGGCGACGCCCACGTGTAGGCAGATCGCCGAGGGTCTCAATCGCCGCGGCCATTCCGGCGGGGCTCGCGTTGTACGCATCGAGCATCACGGTCGCGCCGAGCACAAGGATCGCCTGCATGCGCATCTCGGGCAACTCCACGCCAGCCAGCGCATCGACGGCGGCCCACACCTTCACGCCCGCCGCGTGCGCGGCCATCAACGCCGCGGCTGCGTTCAGCGCCTGGTGACGGCCGACCGTCGGGAGTTCCGCCTCGAAGCGGACGCCCTCGAGGGTGCCGCGAAGCACGCATCGCGTCGGGCCGAGCGCCTCGTAGTGCACGATGCGGCACGTCGAGCCCTCGCTGAACCCAAAGGTGGCCACCGGACACGGCGCCCGATCGATGAGGGTTTGTCGAAAGTCGTCTTCGTTCCAAACGATCGCCACGCCATCTGCAGGAAGTGCCTCGAGCAGTTCGCCCTTGGCCTGCGCGACGGCCTCGCGCGAGCCCATTTGCTCCAGGTGTGCGGTGCCGATGTTCGTGACCACCCCGATCTTCGGCTGGCAGAACGAGCACAGGTGGCTGATTTGCCCCAATCCGCGCATCGCCATCTCGACGACCACTACCCGATGTGCGCTCGTGAGCTCGGTCCACACCAACGGCACGGAGTACTCCGAGTTTCGGTTTCCGGCGTTCTTGAGTACCGGACCGACCGGCACCAGCGCGGCGGCCAGAAACTCCTTGGTGGTGGTCTTGCCCGCGCTGCCCGTGATCGCGAGCACGGTGCCCTCGAACCCGGCGCGAAACGTCGCCGCCAAGCGGGCCAGGGCGTCCTCGACCCGTGGAACCAGCACGTGCGGGGCATCCACCGGGCGGGTCACCAGTGCCCCTGCCGAGCCGCTGGCCATCGCGGCGTCCACGAACGCGTGGCCGTCCACGCGCGCGCCCCCGATGGCCACGAACAGCGTGCCTGGCCTCGCCTCGCGCGAGTCGAGCGCAAACCCGTAGATCGCCACGCCGGGCGCAAAACCATGAGCGGTTCCGCCCATCGCGCGCGCCAGGTCGTCGACGGACATCGCCTTCACCTGCGCGCCTCCAAAGCATGCCTCGCAAGCACGCGATCGTCCATCGGATGCTTGGTGCGGCCAATGATCTGGTAGTCCTCGTGCCCCTTGCCCGCGATCACCACGATGTCTCCGGGTTCAGCCAGGGCGATCGCCCGCAGAATCGCCTCGGGGCGGTCGGGGATCTCGTAGGACTCGGCGCCGGCCACCACGCCCTGCCGCACGTCCTGCAGGATCGCCAAGGGGTCTTCGGTGCGCGGGTTGTCGCTGGTGAGCACGCACACATCCGAGCGGCTGCTGGCCGAGTGCGCCATCAGGGGGCGTTTCGTGCGATCGCGGTCGCCCCCGCAGCCGAACACGGTGATCAGCCGCCGGGGCTGGAGATCCCTCGCGGAGTCCAGGAGCTTGTCGAGCGCGTCGGGTGTGTGCGCGTAGTCCACCAACACACCTATTCCGACGTCGTTGGGCACCGCTTCGAACCGCCCGGGCACCGGCGAGGCCTCGGCCAATGCCACGCATGCCTCTTCGAGTCCGTAGCCGAGGGCCAATAGGGCTGCCGTGGCCGATAGGCAATTGGACACGTTGAAGCGCCCCCCGAGCCGCGCCCGAAGCGTGGCGGCGTGGGACAGGTAGGACAGGGCGAGCACCAGGCCGTCGACGCGCACCTCTTGCGCCGCGCCGCGCAGTTCGCCCGCTTCGAGCCCGTACGACACCTGGGGTCCCGCGAACTCGGCGGACCAGCGCCGCCCCACCGGGTCGTCCACGTTGAACGCCGCCGCGAAAGGCTTGTCGGTCTGCTTGGGCAGGTCGAAGAACAGACGCCGCTTCGACGCCTGGTAGGCATCCATCGAGGGGTGGAAGTCGAGGTGGTCCTGTGACAGGTTCGTGAACACACCAACGTCGAACGCGAGCCCGTCGGCACGACGCTCCTCGAGCGCGTGGCTGCTGACCTCCAGCACGAGCGCCTCGGCCCCATCTTGCACCACCTCTTCGATCAGCGCGTACAGATCCACCGAGAACGGGGTGGTGTTCTCGAGGGAGCGGTGCCGGGTGGGAGTGGTGATACCCAGGGTGCCGACGTAGCCGCAGGGCCGTCCCAGAGCGCCCAGCGCCTCCCGGAGGATGCACGCGGTGGTGGTCTTGCCATTGGTGCCGGTGATTCCCGCCACGCACAGGGCGCGCGTCGGATCGTTGTGAAACGCGCGTGCCACGCGCCAGATCGCGTCCGCGAAGCGAGGCGCCTCGATCAGCGCTGCCGCGATGCCGGCTTCCCGGGCGCGCGCAAGGCCCTCGGACGAGTGCACCAGCGCGGCACAAGCCCCGGCTGCGTGGGCGGCGGCGATGAACGCGTGGCTGTCGGAATTCGCGCTCGGCATGCACACGAAGAGCGCGCCCGGGACAGACCTCCGCGAGTCTGCAACGAGCGCGCTCAATTCCGCATCGCCGTGCACCGCGTCCGGCTGCACGCCGGCCCGCGAGAGCAGGTTGGACAGGAGGATCATGGCTGGCCGCGGGTCCCTGCCTTCGCCGCCGGTTTGGCCTCGATCTCCACGGTGGGCTCGGGCCTGGATGTCGAGGGCGGCAGTCCATAGCGCCGAATCACGGCCCCGGCAAGCTCTTTGAACACCGGTCCAGCAACCAGCGAACCGTAGATCTTGCCTGCCTTCGGGTTATCGACCATCACCAGAATCACAGCTTGAGGTTTGTCCGCGGGCACGAACCCGACGAAGCTGGCGACGTAGCCGTTGCCGCTGTTCTTTCTCTGAGCGGTGCCCGTCTTGCCGCCCAACCGGTAACCCGGAATGCGCATCGACTTCCCCGTCCCCGAGTCGGAGTCGATCACCGCCTCCATGTACTTCAAGATCTCGTGCGCAGTTTCCGAGCGCACAATTCGCTCTCCGGCCGGCGGAACAACCACGACGTCGCCAACCTTGGTCACAAGCCGCGGACGAACGAGCACCCCGTCGTTTCCGAGCATCCCAAACGCCCCAATCAGGGCCACGGGGGTGAGCGCCATGGATTGTCCGAACCCGAAGTTCGCCAACTGCAGACCTGTCGCGTAGTCGTTGCGGTTGATTGAGCCCGCGATCTCACCTGGAAGCCCCAATCCAGGCTTCTCGAGAAGGTGCATACGCTCAAGCGAGCCAATATACGCGTCGCGGCCAAGCCGTCCCGCCCACGTTGCCGCGCACACGTTGCAGCTTCTGGCAATGGCGGATTCGGGTGTCAACGCCCCATGCGCTCGGTTTCCGTGGTGCAGGTCGCACCGAACCGACATGTTGCCCCAAACCTGACGGGAGCCGTTGCAGTAGAACTTCTCGTTCGGCTGAACCAGGCCCCGGTCCATGGCGAGCGCCAAGGTGATGATCTTGAACGTCGATCCCGGCTCGAGGCGACCCATGTAGTTCGTGTTGAAGTCCGATACCTCGACCGGGAGCGTCGCGCCGGGCACTCCATTGGGGTCGTAGGATGGCCAGTTCGCCATGGCACGAATCTCTCCGCCGGGAATGCTCATCACCAAAACCACGCCTCGATCGGCCTTGTTTGACTCGACCGCCTGCTTCAGCACGGCTGCTGCGGTTTGCTGCAGGGTGCTGTCGAGCGTCGTGACCACGGACACCCCGTCGCGGCGTGCCACGGTCCCTGCATCGAGGCGCATGGGCAGAAACGCGCCGGTTCGGTCGACGAGGCCCACGGTCTTTCCGTCCGTCCCAGCCAGCTGCACGTTGAACGCCAACTCGATTCCAGACTCGGCAACACCGTCGCGGACCCGACCGACCGTGCCTGCCGCTGCCTCGGCGAACGGATACGCTCGCGCGCCGGACGGCGTAAGCGAGATTCCGTCGGCCCGCCAACGCGTCTTGACGGCCTGCACGGCTCGGGTCTGCTCGACCCCCATCCGCTCGCTCCAAAACTTCGTTCCCTTGCCGTCGATCGCGAGCTGGGCGAATTCGCTGGCCGGGATCCCGCTGGCCGCGGCGAGGTCCACGAAGAACCCGTCGCTCTTCGGAACCATGCCGAATGTGATGCCAAGCATATAGTGATCGTCGTCGAGTGCCAGCGGTTTTCCGTCGCTGGTCCAAACCCCACCGCGCTTTGCCTTGTCGGTCTGCTCCTGGGTGAAGCGTTGGGTCCTCTTCGCGCGCTCGATGATGGCGCCGCGCTCGATGAGCTGCACGCGAGCCTGACTGGCTGCCGTGACCACGAACAGCGTGGCAACGATGCCGCGCAAGAGGCGAATCCGCCCTTTCTCAGCGGACTCCACGGACCCCTCCCGCAGCGGGCGCCAAACCTACCGGCGCCTCGAATCCGTGGCTTCTAGCCCACACCTCGACGGCCCCCAGCGACGTGGCGGCGTCGATCCGCGCACGAAGCACGGACACTTCCTTGCGCGCGTCCGCCGCTCGGGCACGGGCCCAAATCCCTTCGCGGCGCGCCTTTTCGACCATCACGTGGCCCACCAGACTGCTCGTGAAGAAGGCTGCCCCGCCGACAAAGATGAACAGTGTCACCGCGGCGGCGAGGGAAGGTCGCGTTCGCCGTCCCGCCACCACGCGGAACGCAGGGCGCTGGACAGGCCGGGCCTTCCAAGGGGTTCGAATCGCAGGTACTGCACTCATTTGGCTTCGCTTCCTTGCTGTTCCCATCCACTAGACGTTGGATGCGTTCGATTTGGGCCGCAGTTCTTGCGGCAGACGACGAAGGGCCCGCAGCTTCGCGCTACGCGCCCGAGGGTTGGCTCGCACCTCTTCCGGCTGGGCAACCAGCGGCTTGCGCACCAGCTCTTCATAAGCGCCCCCTTCCGAGAGCGCCCGAAACACGTGTTTGACGATCCGATCCTCTCCCGAGTGGTACGACAGAACGGCGAGCACGCCCCCATCGGCGAGCGTCGCGGCCGCCCGTTGCAGAGCCGCTTCCAGCAGGTCGAGTTCGCCGTTCACCCAGATGCGCACCGCCTGGAACGTGCGCGTCGCGGGATGGATCCTCCGATCGCGGGCACCTGGCGGAATCGCGTCCATCACGCACCGAACGAGATCCGCGGTGGTTCGAAGGGGTGAGACCTTGCGCCGTGCGACCACCGCCCGGGCAATCGCCCGCGCCCACCGCTCGTCGCCGTACTCGAGAAGAGCGCGCTCGATCTCGCCCGGCGCAGCCCGGTTCAGCAGCGCCGCAGCGGGCTCGCCGGAAGAACGGTCCATGCGCATATCCAGCGGCCCGTCGCCCACAAAACTCATGCCGCGCGAAGGGTCGTCCACCTGCGCGCTGTTGAGCCCGAGGTCGAGAAGCACCCCGTCGGCACGGAGGCCCAACTCGCCCAGCACGCGGTCGATGTCCTCAAAGCTGGCCTGCACGAGGTGGAGGCGCACCTCCGTAGGCTCGCCGAGGCGCGCACGGGCCTCCGCCAGCATCGCGGCGTCCCAATCCAGGCCGATGACCGCACCGCCCGGTGAAACGCGCTCGATGAAGCGCCGCGTGTGGCCACCCAGTCCGAGAGTGCCGTCCACGACGACCGATCCCGGACGCAGGGCAAGCAGTTCGACGATTTCTTGGAGCATCACCGGGTCGTGTCGCATCATCACCCTCGCCACCGCCCCGCGAACCTCCAACAGGCGTCGCAATCGCCACGCCCTGACCATGATCCTCGCGCTGTGCGGCCGTCTCATATCCGATCCGTCATCGAAAAGTAAGCTTTCTCGAACGCGTCTCGGCGCTCGCGGGAGTACCCGTCCTGGTCGGCGCGGAACTTGTCGTGCTCCTCCGCAGACCATATCTCCATCCTGTCGCCCGCCCCGATCAGCACGACCTTGCCCACGATTCCGCACAGGACCCGCAGGCCCGACGGCACGACAAACCTCCCCTGGGCGTCGAAATGCAGTTCGTCGTCCGCGGTTTCGAGCATCAGGCGGGAGAAGCGCTCGCGCCCCAGGTTCATCGGGTCGTGGCTCAGCATCTGCCGGACCATGTGGTCCCAGTGCCACCGCGGATAGGCGCACAGGCAGCCCGTGGGCCCCACTGCCACCGCGAAGTCGTCGCCGAGGCGCTCGCGCTTCTTCTTGCCAACGAGCAGGCGTCCCTTGTCGTCGACGGTGGCTTCGTCCGTCCCCAACAAAGGCTTGTAGCCCAACGGAGGCATCAATTCTTGCGCTGTCACGAGACCCTCAAAGAGTGAGCGGACGACTGGGCTCCCTGCTCTCGTCGTCCGCTATCAATACGGGAAAGGCCCCCGCCCTACCCGGGTGTTGGACCGTCTGCCTTCCTGGCTCTTGTCCCCCACCTATCATCCATATTAATGGGAAATTCCTGGGAATCCAAGCGATTTGCGACAAAAAAACGGAAATAACCGCGTGTTTCTACCAGTTCCTACACACACGTCTACATATACAAGCATCATTAAACAGGCCCGCGTCTACTGAATCGACTACCCACCCTGCTCCCTGCTCCCTTCCACCTGCTCCCTGCTCCCTGCTCCCTGCTACCTAACTCCTCACTTCAGCCGCAAAATCACTGCGCCCAGCGTGGCATCTCTGCTCTTGACGGGCGCGGTCACCTGCCACTTGCCTTCCATCATTTCGGTGGTGGGCGATCCGGTCACGGGTTTGGAGTAGGTTGTGCCCACGAACTTCTGGTCGCTCGACGCGATCACCCTGCGGTGGCTGTCGGTGATCATGCTGAGGTCGAAGTAGCCCGTCGCGGCCAACTCGTCGCAGATCGCCCGAAACGTACGGTCGGAGATCTCCGGATATTGGGTTCGAAGCAGGAACATCTGATTCAGACCAGCACCAAGGGCCGCAGCCGCATGCTCTCCGCCGGTGCGGCGCGCCTCGTCGATCCCCTTCGCCTTCGACTTTTCAGCCGCAACGAGATCCTGGGCAGCCCTTCGCCTCGTGACAGACAGGGACACCGTCTGCCACAGCCCGAACACGATCAACAGCGCAAACCCGGCCAGGATGCCGATCGATTTCCAATCCCTGGGTTTTTGCGCGGTTTCAGCCGGGCTCGGGTTCGTGGGCGGAGCCTGCTCGCCAGCGCTCGGCGAGGTCGTTTCCTGGGTTGACGGTTTCTTTTCGCTCATATTCCCTCCTGGTGTCGAGTTTCCGACATTCTCTTGCACTCTACGCCAACCGGACCACGGGATCAACCCTTCCGTTGACCGTGCGCGCGCAAAAAGGGGGAAGCACCGAAGCGCCTCCCCCTCCGATTCCTGTGCTCGGATCAGGCGTCGGCTTCGTCGGTCTTGTGCCCGTTCGCGGCGACCTTGTCCTTGCCACCGGCCAATTTCTCGACGGCGGCTTCCTTCAAATCACCGGCCTTGTGAACGGCTTGGTCCTTGACGTCCTTTGCCTTGGTCTCGAACTTCTCGATCCCGTCCGCAACCTTGTCACCGAGCTTGCGCTCCTTGCCGGCGATGTACAGCAGAGCCGAACCGATTCCGGCGACCATACCCATGATGAACCCAAGGCTTCCGCCCCGCTTGACCTTCTTTTTTTCTTTCATGTCTTTTCTCTGGTCCCTCCTCGTGCGCGACGGTCCAGCAATCCCAAACCGTCGTCCCTTTCTACGCCATTTCTCTTCCTTGTGGCAACACCGAGCCCAAAACTCCTAGTGGTGGTCGTGGCCCTCGTCTTCCTTTTCGGGAATCTCGGCCACGATCGCCTCGGTGGTCAGCAGCAGGCCACTGATCGACGCGGCGTTCTGCAGGGCGGTGCGCACGACCTTGGTCGGATCGACCACGCCCGCTTTGGCGAGGTCCTCGTAGACCAGCGTGGCTGCGTTGAAGCCGTAGCCGCTCTTGCCGTTGACGACGACGTCCACGACGACCGAGCCTTCGGCCCCGGCGTTTTCGGCGATGGTTCGCAGCGGCGCTTCGAGCGCTTTGCGTATGATGCGGATGCCGATCGCCTGGTCGCCCTCAAGCTTGAGGCTGTCGAGCGCCTTGGCCGCCTGGAGCAGCGCAACGCCGCCACCCGGCACGATGCCCTCTTCGAGAGCCGCACGCGTGGCGGCGAGCGCGTCTTCGATGCGCGCCTTCTTCTCCTTCAGGGCGGTCTCGGTCGCGGCGCCGACCTTGAGCACGGCCACGCCGCCGCTCAACTTCGCCTGCCGCTCCTGCAGCTTCTCCTTGTCGTACGAGGAGTCTGTGTTCTCGATCTGGCGCTTGATCTGCGACAGCCTTCCCGTGATGGCCTTCTTGTCGCCCTTGCCGCCGACGATCGTGGTGGACTCCTTGGTGATCACGAGCCGGCTGCACGTGCCCAGCATCTCGGGCGTCACGGTTTCGAGCTTCACCCCGAGTTCGTCGCTGATGAACTGCCCTCCGGTGAGGATCGCCATGTCCTCGAGCATCGCCTTGCGGCGGTCGCCGAAGCCCGGCGCCTTCACCGCCGCAATGGGCAGGTTGGCGCGGATGCGGTTCAGCACCAGCGTCGCCAGGCACTCGTTCTCGACGTCTTCGGCGACGATCACGAACGGGCGGCCGAGGCGCAGCACCTTTTCGAGCATCGGGATGAGGTCCTGCACGTTCGAGATCTTCTTCTCGTAGAACAGGATGAGCGGCTCTTCGAACACCGTCTCCATGCGCGTGGGGTCCGTCACGAAGTAGGGGCTCATGTAGCCCTTGTCGAACTGAAGGCCCTCCACGATCTCGTGGGTGGTGTCCGTGCCCTTGGACTCTTCGACGGTCACGACGCCGTCCTTGCCGACGAGGTGGATGATCTCCGCCACGAGGGCGCCGATTTCGGGGTCGTTGGCGCTGACGGTTGCGACCTGCTGGATCGCGGCCTTGCCCTTGACGGGGGTGCTCGCCTTCGCAAGCTGCCCGACGATCGCATCCACAGCCTTCTCGATGCCGACCTTGATCTGGATCGCGTTCGAGCCCGCTGCGACGTTTCGTATTCCTTCTTTGAAGATCGCCTGAGCGAGCACCGTCGCGGTGGTCGTGCCATCGCCGGCGGTGTCGTTGGTCTTGCTGCTGACCTCGCGGATCAGCTGCGCCCCCACGTTCTCGAAGCGGTTCTCAACCTCGATCTCCTTGGCGATCGTCACGCCGTCGTTGATCACGGACGGGCTGCCGAACTTCCTCTCCAAAACCACGTTCCGCCCCCGCGGGCCCAACGTGACCTTGACGACGTCCGCCAACTTGTCCACGCCCGCCTCAAGCATCTTGCGGGCTTCATCCGAATATTTTAGTTCTTTTGCTGACAATGTAGACTCCTGTTTCAGGGATCAGGGATCGGGGATCAGGGATCTGACCCGGACCGGATCCGAGTGTTTTCTGCTAGTTCTCTTCCTGCTTGCTTCAGGGATCGGGGATCGGGGATCAGGGATCTGACCCGGACCG
>CAYJMZ010000011.1:10361-19748 GCA_964370995.1 uncultured Fimbriimonadaceae bacterium
GCTTCAGGGATCGGGGATCGGGGATCAGGGATCTGACCCGGACCGGATCCGAGTGTTTTCTGCTAGTTCTCTTCCTGCTTGCTTCAGGGATCGGGGATCGGGGATCAGGGATCTGACCCGGACCGAATCCGAGTGTTTTCTGCTAGTTCTCTTCCTGCTTGCGTTGGGACCGTCTGAGGGATCGGGAGGCTACGCGTCTGGCACGAATGGTCTTCCGCAACCGAAAGAGCATTCCACCGAGGGGATCGCATCTGCCTGCGAGATCGTCGATCGCTCCGGCATCCGCCAACTCCAGGCACTTGCAAAGGAGCAAGTGGGTCTCCAGTTCTCGGAGCGAACCCAGCGCCATCTGCACGCTGCGCTCGAAATCACCGTCGGAATCGCGTCCCCACCCTTCCGCAAGATTCGCGGAGATTGAGGCGGCGGCCCGGCGGATCTGGCTACCCAGCTCATACCTCTCTTCTTGGGGCAGAGTCCTTGTGAACCGATGGCAATCTGCAGCTAGCTCAAATGCCACCTGCCAGACGCGAAGCCCACGAAAGCCTGCCGGATCACCAGCTTGGCGCTCGGCGACAAACGACTCGAACTCGCTCGTCCCACCCGCAACACCTCGCTCTGGATAATCCAACTGCATCCGCCTAACTATGCCCTGATCCCCGCTCCCCGCTCCCTGATCCCTGATCCCTGATTACTTCTTGGCCCCCACGGGCACCTTGGCTGCGTCCACGACGGCGAGCACGTCCTCGGCTCGCAAGATGATGTAGTCCGTGCCGTCCACGGTGACCTCCGTGCCGCTGTACTTGCCGTACAGCACGGTCTCGCCCTTCTTCACGTCCACCGGCGCGATCTGACCGCTGTCGAGTCGCTTGCCGGGGCCGACGGCGAGCACGGTTCCGCGCTGGGGCTTCTCCTGCGCGGTGTCCGGAAGGATGATCCCGCCTGCGGTCTTCTCCTCTTTGGCCGCCGCTTCCACGACGATCCGATCATGCAAAGGCTTGAGTTTCATTAGCGTTTTTGCGTCTCCTATGTGAGTCTTGACGGGCCCTCGGTGCGAGGTCGCCCAGAGTGTTGGCAGTGTACCGCCGAGAGTGCCAACAACTCAAGGCCATGGGGATTCCTGCACGCGGATCGGTATGCTCCGTGCCAATGGTGGACTTTGGCAACTACCCTTACCCATCGCGGCGCATGCCCGTGTTTGCGCGCAACGTGGTCGCCACCTCGCAGCCCTTGGCCACCGCTGCGGGGGTCGAGGCGCTGCGCCGGGGAGGCAACGCGATGGATGCCGCGCTTGCCACAGCCATCGCGCTGACCGTCGTCGAGCCCACCAGCAACGGCCTGGGATCCGACGCGTTCGCCCTGATCTGGGCAGAAAACGCCCTGCACGGCCTCAACGGCAGCGGACGCTCTCCGGCGGCCATGGACCCCGCCCGGTGGAGGGGTCTGGACGCCATTCCGGCGCGCGGGTGGGACCCGGTGACCGTGCCTGGGGCGGTCGACGCGTGGGTCCAGTGCTCCCGCAGGTTCGGCCGGATGCCGTTTTCCGAGCTCTTCGACGCCGCGATCCGCTACGCCGAGGACGGCTTTCTCGTCGGGCCCGTCACCGCAGGGGCGTGGGAGCGCTCGGTGCAGGTGTTTGGCGCGTTCCCCGCGTGGGCCGACACGTTCCTGTGGGGTGGCCGCGCGCCGAAAGCCGGCGAGTGCGTGTGCCTGCCGGGCCACGCCGAAACCCTGCGACTGATCGCCGAAAGCGAGGGCGAGGCATTCTACCGCGGCGCCCTCGCGGAGGCCATGCAGGCCGAGGCACGGGCGCACGATGCTCCGCTTTCCACCGAGGACCTCGCGGCGCACCGATCCGATTGGGTCGAACCTCTTGAAACGGGTTTCGCCGATGTGACCCTCCATGAGATTCCGCCGAACGGTCAGGGGCTTGCCGCGCTGATCGCCCTCGGGGTCTTGCGCCACACGCACATCCGCGCTACGGAGCCCGACGGCGTGGAGTTCTTCCACCTCCAGATCGAGGCGACGCGCATCGGCCTCGCGGAGGCACACGCGCACGTCTCCGACCCTGCCACCATGCGGGTCCCCGCCTCAAGGCTGCTCGAAGAGAGCGTTCTCAAGCGCCACGCCGCAAACATCGACCCCCTGCAAGCCGGGTCCCCGAGGTCCCTCGCACCCGCCGATCCCGGCACGGTGCTGCTGTGCGCGGCAGACGACGAGGGCATGATGGTGTCGTTCATCCAATCGAACTACCAGGGATTCGGCTCGGGAGTCGTGATCCCCGGCACCGGCATCGCCATGCAAAACCGGGGCTGCGGCTTCAGCCTGGAACCTGGGCACCCCAACGAGGCCGCGCCCGGCAAGCGCCCGTTCCACACGATCATTCCCGGCTTCGCGACCGCAACCGGCCAACCCCGTATGGCGTTCGGGGTGATGGGCGGCGCGATGCAGGCGCAAGGCCACGTGCAACTCGCTGTGAGGATCTTCGGCTTCGCGCAAAACCCCCAGGCCGCTTCCGACGCGCCACGCTGGCAGGTCGCCGAAGATGGGGCGTTGCTGCTCGAGGAAGGGTTCCCCCAGGGAGTTGCCGAGGACCTCGCCTCCCGCGGACACAAGATCGCGCCAAACACCCCCTCCGCCCATTTCGGCGGCGCCCAAGCGATCCTGGGACTTGAAGACGGCTACTGCGCCGCGTCCGACCACCGCAAGGACGGCTGCGCGATGGGATTCTAGTGTTCTGAATCGTAAATCTCTAGGCTTCCCGGGGAACGGCCAGAAGGTCTGAACCCCCTCGCACCTCCGGGGGAGAGGGGGACACTAGTGGCACCACCTGGCCACCAACCACCCTCCGCCCCTGCCCTCACCCATCCCATCCGCACGCGGCCATATCCACGGCATCACCTTCGAAGGGCACGCCCTCCCTTGCGAGCAGGGCGCGTTGCTCGAGTCCCAGCGAAGGGTCGCGGCGGCCGATGGGAAACGTGCCGTCCTTCGACACAACGCGCCACCACGGAACGCCTTCCGGGCACTGCGCCATCCACCGCCCGACCTGATAGCCCGTCGCCGGGTTCGGGAGCGCCCGGCCCACCTCCCCGTACGACGCGCACTTCCCCGGCGGGATGCTGAGCACGAGATCCCAGAGCGCGTCGAGCGTCACAGCCAGCGCACCAACTCGGGCGACCCGGCCTCGATCACCTCCTCGATGCACGTGGCGTCCGGCACGAGAATCGCGATCAGCGGCACGCGCGAGCCCACCTCGATCCGCCAGGGGTCCCCGGGAATGGGAACGGAGCGGCGCCCCATCCCGGTGGCCATCGACCACACCTCTTCGGGGCTCACCGGACGGCCCCGGAGGCGAGACACCTCAAGAGCCGCCCGCATCTCCGCGAACATGTCGATCGGGCCGCTGCTCGCCGCCGAATCGAGCCCGAGTCCCACGTCGATCCCCGCGTCGAGCATCTCACGCACCGGGGCGCGCGGGCACTGAAGCCGCTCGTTCGAGCGCGGACAGTGCGCCACGGTGACCCCCGCGCCGCGCATTGCCTCGATATCACCCTCCTCGAGCGCGCAGCAGTGCACGAACTGCACCCCCTCGCGCATGCAACGCAGCTCGGCTAGAGATTGCACCACCCCCTTCCCCGTCGGCACGGGAACGGTCTCGCACAGGCGGTACAGCTCCGCGATAGGCCCCTCGCCGCTTCTGGTGAACTCAGACTCGAGTTCGGTTTCGGCGACGTGGATGCTCATCGGAGCGCGCGATGTTCCCATGCCGTACAGGGTGGCGGAATCGACGGTGTGGTACGCGTGTGGCGAAAGGTGGATCGGGCCTCCGAACAGGGCCGCGTTCTCCGTCTTGCACATCTCGACGAACTCGATGCGCGATTTGCGGTCCTTTCCGAGCGTGATGACCTCCTGAAAGATCACGCCGTCGAGCCCCGAGCCAAGCATCGCCTTGCCCGAGACCGGCCGGTCCGAATGCTCGGCGATGTACCCGACGCCTGTTGTTCGATTGCGCACCCCGGCTTCGTCTGCGTCCACCCGCACACGCTCAACGCTCTGCTCGGCCTTCATACGGGTCAACTCGCGGATCCAGGGCCAGTAGGACTCCCCCTCGACGCAGCCCTCGAGCCCGAAGTACTCGAGGTGCGAGTGCGCGTTGACGAAAGCGGGTGAAACCACGCTGGGATTGGGCACGCCCGTGTGGGGCCGAATCTCCCGCACCGCACCGTCCTCCATCAGCAACTCAAGCCCAAGTTCCAGGGTCCCTTCAAGAACCAAGCCGTAGGGGCGGACGATCAAAGCCCGACGGCCCAGGCGGCGTCGAGGGCGTCGCGCGTCAACGACTTGACGTGCATGTCCCCGAACAACGTGTTGTACCGGTAGCCGCGGAGCAAGTCAAACACCGTCTCGATGTCATCGTCGAGGCGCAGGGCGCGCCCGGCGCCATGCCAGTGGCCCGCGCCGTCGAACAGCACGTTCACGTTGGCCGGAAGCCGGAATCCGGTCTGCGTGAACGCCCGAAACGCGATTTCCGTACGAAAGAAGTAGCTGGACTGGTACGTCGCGAACATCGAAGGGGCGGACACGAACGGCTCGGGCCAGTGGTTGTCGAGCACCTGCGATCCCGAGTCGGCCGGGCAGTGGAACACATCCTTGTTCTTCAAGTAGGGCTGAAGCACATCCGACAACAGGGGCATGCTGGGAATGCGCTCATAGAACTCGGGGAACCCGATCCAGATCTGGGGGGCGTACTTGTCCGACGCGTCGAGCGCGTGCGGGAAAACGTCGTCGTAGTCCGACATGTACAGCGTGATCGCCGATCCGATCTGCCGCAGGTTGGAGATGCACTGCGACTGCTTCGCCGCGGCCTTGGCCCGCGCAAACACCGGAAACAAGATCGCCGCCAGCAACGCGATGATCGCGATCACCACGAGAAGTTCGATCAAGGTAAATGCCGCACGACGCATGAGGTGTAACTCCGCTCCTTCAAGGTACTACGATTGGGCATCGGAATCGGTTCAGACGTGGCAATAAAGGCGCCCTTTCAGGCATAATTCGTGTTTGCGTCGACCGCTCGATGCGAGGACCACCCCTTGGCGAAGACAATCGAACTCAAGCCCGAAGAGACCTATGCCCGGTCATACGTCGACCGGCTCATCTTGGAGAAGCTCACCGAGATGGAATCCACCCTCAAGTTGGGCGAACTGGCAGACAAGCTCAAGCCCCACGGAATCAACCTGACCACCGTGCGCTCCATGCTGGCGTCCAATCCCGATCGATTCGCGTACTTCGAGCGCCGCTGGATTCCCGCTGCCCGCATCGAGGGTGCCGGACGGCCCCTTCTGGAGGCGGCGCGCCTCATCGTGGAGCGCTTCGGAGGAACGACCCCGTTCCACCTGCTCGTCCAAGAGGTCGCCAACGTGCGCGACATGGACGTGGCGACCGCAGAGCCCATCCTCAAACGGATCATCGACCGCGATTCCGTGTTCATCGTGACCGCCAACGGCGACGTCGCACTGTCCGACTGGAGCTTTCGGGGCTCGGACGAGACGGTTGAACGGGCCCTTGAGATCAACGGGATTTCTGCCGAGGCCTTCGAAGCCGCCAAGAGCAAGTTGAAGGGCATCGATTGGCGCAAGCCCAACGCGGTTGCAACAGCCCTCAAAGCCGCCGCGCCCATCAATGTGCGGGCGATGGCCGCCGTTGCCTGGAGCTCGGTCAACTCGCAGGATCCTCGGGCGACCCTCGTGTTCGACGACCGCGCCTTCTTCGCGAAGATACTCTCGACGCCCGGCTACGTTTACGGCGGCGATGGTTCGATCCACCCCGAAGCCGATACCAAGAAGTGGATTTCCACGACCCTCAAACTTGCCGATCGAATCGCCCCGACGATCGATGTCGAAGACGCGGCCCCCATCGAAATCAAGCTGACCGACGTCGAAACGATGGTGGCGCGGATCAAGGCGTCAGAAGCCTCCCTCACGGCGATGCAGCTTCTCGAGGAGATGTACGAGATCACGCCGGGCACCAAGACGTTCCCCGACGACATGGCGAACGTGATGGCGGCCCTGCAGGGCGACGAGGATGTTTGGTGGGTGGGCGCCGACCGCTTCCGCAAGCCGAACTCCGCGCCGGACTTCATCTACTCCGTCCCAGAGCCGTTCAAGTTCGTCGAGACCGAATTCACCGACGAGGAGGGCGAGCGCATCGACGTCGAGCTGACCGACGACGGCCTCAGCACCTCACTTCGGAAACTGCTCTCGCACCCCTTGGCGACCGACGTCGTCGACGAGGACCCCGCGCCTGCGCCAAAGACGATGCCGGAGCAGCTCCGACTCGTGCTCAAGTCGGTCCACCGCGAGCTCGGCACGTTCCCGATGTGCCAAATTCCGACCAGCTGGCTGGACACCCAACCCAACATCCAGGAGCTGATCTTCCAGGACGCCGACGGGCGCGAACTCCAGGTGTGGGCCAACAACGAGGCGCGCCTGCTGTACAACCTGATCGACTGGTGGTACGAACAGCCCGTGGAAAGCGGGGCGGTGTTCAGCCTCACCAAGACTCCGAGAGCCAATGTGTTCGACTTCGCGTGGCTCGAGCAGACGGACCCGGTGGTCTACATCAGTTCGCAGCGCATGGAAGAACTCCGCGAGATCCAGATGCGCAGCGGGAGCACGAGCACCCTCGACCTCCTCGTCGAGGTCATGGGTCACTGGCCCAAGGGCGCCGACTTCCTCACGGTCCTCGCCGAGGTGAACGTGGTGCGGCGCAGCTCACGTCGGCTGATCGCCTCCCTGCTCAGCAGCTACCTTTGCTTCTACCAACGCTCCGGCTCGCCGGTTTGGCACTACGACGCCAAGAAGTACAGCCAGGGCTTCGACAAGACGAAGCGCAAGTTCGTCAAGAAATAGGATCGGGGTATCATCCCCCGTTAGAATCGCATGGCCAATATTCCCTCCAGCAAGAAAGACCTCAAGCGCAGCGAAAAGCGACGCGCCGTGAATCAGGGCGTAAAGAGCGCGCTCAAGACCTACGTCAAGAAGACGCGCGTCGCCGCGGCGACGGGCGATGCCGATGCGACCAAGGCGTCGCTGACCACCGCCGTCAAGGCCCTCGACAAGGCCGTGCAGCGCGGCATCATCCACAGGAATGCCGCCGCCCGCCGCAAATCGCGCTTGGCCAAGGCCGCCAACGCCACGATCCTCAAGTAGGGTTGCTCCAAGCACCCCACGTACGAGGACGGTCGAGCGGGCGCGCGCGACTACTGCTTTGGGGTGCCCTGCATCCGTTTCTCGTAGCGCTCCACGATACCGCCAAGCGTCTCACCCAATTCAGCCCACGGCTCGATTTGCTTGCGCGTGACGTTATAGGTGCCGTGAAGTCGCAGTCCATCTAGAGCAGCGCCATCGAGGGCGCAAAGGTCTCGCATCGAATAGAACAGCCCAACCTTGTTCTTTGGGTAGTTGCGCCCATATTTCATAGAAGCTACAAGGGTGATCAGGTTCTTCACGAGACCGGTCGACCGCGGACCGTCCATGGTCCGGCCGACCTCAACCCGCAGGCCGGCGGTGCGGCCGAACGGACTCAGGAACCGGTGAGTGCTTGCCAATGCCTCCGATTCAGAAGAGTACTCATAATTCGGTTCGGCGACGTGCGTCCACTTGTCGAGTTCTGGGCGCACATAGTCGGTGAGGAACCGAGTCCACTGCTCCTTGTTGAGCCCTAGTGCCGACCGCTCCTCTGGGGACATCAAACGCATGAACGTTGCCCCATCGGCAGCCGTGATCGAGTCGAACGACCTCGAGGCCACGCTCTCCAGGGTGTCTCGAGTCATGATGAACCAGGCTGACAGACCAACCGCCAGCACGGCAATCACCAAGGCAACTTGCATCCCGCGACGACGCTTTGACACGCTCATGAGTCCACCCCTACGCAACACTCAATCGTGGCAGAAGTCCTCCTCGCCCAGACAATACTTGTTCTCGTAGAGGATCGTTTGGAACTTGTATCCCTGGGTGGCGTTGCCTTTGCAGTAGTACAGCCTTCTCTCCCAACGCTTGCAATTCAGCGTGTACTCGACGTCTTCGGCACCGCAAGTCACCCAACCGGTGATCGCCGCACCATATTGAACGCATTCATCCCCAGCGCATACCTTGCACCATCCAGCCCAAACGGCTGTTGTCGCGGCCAACGCCAGCGCAAGCACCAGCATCCATTTTGACTTCATCATCATCGTCTCCTATCATCGAATCAGTTTTCGGGAGTTGAAAAGAAGGTCGGGTACCAGATCTTGCCAGTGCCCAACTTCGTAATGGCTGTACCACTTAGCAGCACGGCATTTCCGCGCCTGGGAATCAGTTCGTTGTGGAGCGAGGTGCCGTAATCGTTGCAGTTCATATCCCAGTACAGGGGCATGGCTTGCCGGTAGAGCGGTGCAAGTTCCTCCCACCACGTATGATCCCAAACGGGCTCAATACTATCAAAGTCAGGACATGGGCCCCGGACATTTTGGCTTGGGTGGCATCCGCAAGGGCTTACCATCAGTGAGTAGACAAAGCCGTAGAAGCGCAACCCACCGTAGGGAGGTGGAGGAAGCCCCATGGCTGAAGCCGAGCCATAAATGCCGTCCCCGTCATAGTCCGCTTGATAGAGCATAGTTGCGAGGTGAAGCTGTCTCAGTTGAGAGATGGATACGGTCACCTTCGAGGCCAATTTGGCCCGTGCAAACACGGGGTAGGCAAGGGCAGCAAGCATGGCGACGATGGCAAGGACGATCATCACCTCGATGAGCGTGAATCCGTTTCGGTGTTTCATGGCCTCCTCGGCACAACAACCAAACGCTCCCCCGACCGCGTGACGGATACCGGCCCGGAGAAGGGCGCATGGGCGATCCACTCGGCAGGGATCTCGATGTTCGTGTTAGCAAGAATGAACACGTTCTTGCCCGGCTTTCTCCAAGTTGCATCCAACTCGGCCAGCGGGTTCTGAAACGCTACGAGCACTGGGCCGCGACGGCCTTGGGTGAAGATAGTCTCACGCGAAATGCTCTTGAATGAACACTCCGCACAGTCCGACATCACAAAGAGATAATGCGCACCAGGGGCAATCTTGCGTCCAAGCGCATCAGACGCGGTTGCGGCCGCTTCGCCCGAGGGAGACCACTGGCGGTCAACGCCGAGTTCGTCGTGCCACCGCACGATATCCGGCAGTTTGGCGAACCACGCCGCGCCGATGACCAGTGTTGCTAAGCAAACTTTCTCAAGCATGAGCTACCCCTCAGAAGGCACCCACATACTGCGACACCTCCAGTGTATGCCCCTTTCCAGCCCCCCCCCAAGGGTATTTTACTACCTTTTCGCGAAAATTCTCCAGTGGCAGTATCCCCCCGAC
>CAYJMZ010000012.1:0-16268 GCA_964370995.1 uncultured Fimbriimonadaceae bacterium
ACTGGGAATCGCGGACGGGACGTCCGCGCCACTAGGGCCGTGGCTGGGAATCGCGGACGGGACGTCCGCGCCACTAGGGCCAACCAAAGGTGCGATACTTGGGCATGAGACGCTTTGCCCTTGGCGCCCTTCTTGCCTTCGTTGCGAGCCTGGCGCTCGCACAGAATCCGGCCCCTGCCGACGTCGCATCGGCCGACGCCATCGTCAAGGCGCTGTACGACACGATCAGCGGGCCTGCGGGCCAGAAGCGCGACTGGGACCGGATGCGCTCGCTGTTCGTGCCAACCGCCCACCTGATGGTCGTCTCGCCGCGTGCTGACGGCACCACCGCGCACCATGCGTTCACCGTCGAGGAGTACATCGCACGTAACGGGCCCTACCTGGAAACCAACGGGTTTTTCGAGCGGGAGGTCGCGCGCAAGACCGACGCGTATGCGGGAATCACCCACGTGTTCAGCACGTACGAGTCGCGCAAGGCCAAGGACGATAAGAAACCCTTCGCGCGCGGCATCAACAGCATCCAACTGCTGCTCGATGGCGGGCGCTGGTGGATCGTGAACGTGCTCTGGTACGGCGAGGACGCCAAGAATCCCCTTCCCGTGCAGTATTTGAAAGGCGGCTAAGAGCGGCCACGTAGCATAGGCTCCCAGCCTGTGTTCCGGATGGACCGACAATCGGGACGATCGCACCTACGAAGGGCATCGGGCTCGGGCCAACTCGAGGACTTGCGCGACGACCTCGTCGATCGTCAGGCCCTCAGTGTCGACCACCACCGCGTCGTCGGCAATCCGCAGCGGGCTGTCGGCGCGCGTCGAGTCGCGGTGGTCGCGCTCGGCGATCGCGGCCCGCACGACCTCAAAATCCGCAGTCTGACCCCGCTGCGCAAGCTCCCGAGTGCGGCGTGAGGCACGCTCGTCTAGACTGGCGGTCATGAACACCTTGAGGTCCGCCTCAGGGGCGATCACCGTCGTGGCGTCGCGGCCTTCGAGCGTAAACCCACCCAAGGCGATCAACGCCTGCTGCCGCCTGACCAGCACGCGCCGCACGGGCGAGTGGGCGCTCAGAGCGCTGGCGAGTTCGCCGATCTCCGGCGTGCGGATCTGGGACGTCACGTCCTCCCCGTCGATGAACACGGGCTGCGGGTCGCCAACCCCAAACGAGATCTCCGTGGACTCGCCCATCAGCCCCACCGCGTCGCCGTCCTCGGGTCCAAGTCCCGCGCGGGACGCCTTGAGCGCCAGGCACCGGTACATCGCACCCGTGTCGAGGTAGCTCAGCGCCAACGCCCGCGCAACGCTGCGCGCCACCGTGCTCTTCCCCGCCCCCGCGGGCCCGTCGATCGCGACCACGCACTTAGACAACGCACAGACCCCACAGGTCCCTCTCAAAATCCGGATAGCTTGTGCCGATCGCATCGGCGCCCTGCACTTCGGTATTCCCGTCGGCGAACAGGCCCGCTACGGCAAACGCCATGGCCACCCGATGATCGCCACGGGCATCGATCGACGCGCCGCGCAACCGCACCGGGCCCCACACGCGCATGCCGTAGTCCGATGTCTCCACCCGAGCGCCCATCGCGCGCAGACCCTCCGCAACGGTGGCGATCCGGTCGCTCTCCTTGGCGCGCAGCTCGCCCGCATCGCGAATTTCGGTGATTCCATCGCACTGCGAGGCCATCACCGCGAGAATGGGAATCTCGTCGATCAGGCGCGGAACGAGCGCCCCGCCAATTTCAAACGCCATCGGCACAGGCTCGGGCACCACTTCGAGGTCGGCCACCGGCTCGCCACACACCTCGCGCGGGTCGAGCCGCACAACCCGGACACCCGCGGCCTCCAGGACGTCCAGGATGCCCGTACGCGTGGGGTTCACGTTGACGTCCAGCAAGCGCACGCGCGACTCCGGGGCCAGCGTGGCCGCCACGAGAAAGAACGCCGCGCTGGAGATGTCGGCCGGCACCTCGAACTCGAACCCGTCCCATTTGGCCCCACCACGTACCGCAACGGCGTGCCCCTCGGGCCCATCGCTCTCCCATACATCAACCCCCAGCGACCTCAACATGCGCTCGCTGTGGTCGCGGCTCGGCGCAGGCTCCACCACACGTGTCTCACCCGAGGCCCGAAGGCCCGCGAACAGCACCGAACTCTTCACCTGCGCGCTGGCGACGGGACTGCGATGCTCGATGCCCACCAGGTGGCCTCCGCGCACCCGCAACGGGGCCGTATCGCCGTCGATGCGCGCCCCCATGGCCCGCAGCGGCTCGGCGATGCGCGCCATGGGCCGGCGTGACAGCGAGGCGTCCCCCACCAGAGTCGCGTCGAGGGGCCGCGAGGCGATCCAGCCTGCGAGCAGCCGCATCGTGGTGCCGCTGTTGCCGCAATCCAGGGGCGTCGCGGGCGACGCCCACTCGGGGGCGGGCACGATACGCACAGCGTCGTCCGAGAGCAGCTCGAACTGCAGGCCCATCGCCGCCAGGCACCGCAGGGTGGCCTCGCAATCCTCGCCGCGCAGCGGGCGCCGCACCACCGAAGGCCCATCCGCCGCCGCCGCCAGCATGTACGCGCGGTGCGTGAGCGACTTGTCCGACGGGGGGCGCAGCTCGCCCTGCATCGTGGCAATCCGGCCCGTCGCGAGGGTCATCTTCCCTTCCCGACAAGCTCCCCAAGGCGCGCCTTGAGCTGCTTTCTCAGTTCGCCGAAGCGTGCAAAATCACCGTCGCGCAACGCGGCATCCTGGGCGTCCAGCAGCCGCATGACCTCCGCCAACTTGGTGGCATCGACCCCCGGCGCCACGTCCTGCACGCCCGGCTCGGCAACCGGCTTCTCCCCGCCTGGCACGTCCGGGGCACGGGGCGCGGGCGAGGTACCGCCAAACAGCTTCTGCAGGGCTTCCGAGTACGTGTCGCCCACCACCACCTTGGTGTTCATGCCGAGGATGACCTTCTTCAGCTCGGGAATCGGCTGGATGCTCGCCGTCCGGCTCTCCAGGAACATCGGCTCGACGTACATCACACTCTTGCCGATGGGGATCACCAACAGGTTGCCCACAATGATCTTCGACTGGTCGTTGGACAGCTGCCGGTTGAGGTCGGAGATCACAGGGTCCTGGTTGAACCGCGCCTCCATCTGGGACGGACCCGCGATGTTGCTGCCCTTGGGATACTTGTAGAGCACCAGGGAACCGTAGCTTCCGGGGTCGCAGTGGGCCGCCAACCAGCCGCTCAGGTTGCCCTTCTCGCGAGGCGTGAACGGCAGAATCAACATGAAACCGCTCGCCTTGTCGCCGGGAAGCTGCAGTTGCACGTAGTAGGGACGCATCTGTGCGCTGGCCCCGTCGATGCCCCGCTCGACCGCCATGTCCCACGCGTCCTCGTTGTTGAGGAACATCGTGGTGTCCGTGACGTGGTACTGCCGGAGCTGGATCGACTGCAGCGAGAACAGGTCTTCGGGATAGCGAAAGTGGCTGTCAAGACCCTTGGGAAGGGTGGCGAGGTCCTTGACCAACGCGGGGTAGATCGCCCGGTAGGCCTTCAGAATCGGCTCATCGGGCTCGATCGCGTAGGCGGTCGTTTCGCCCGAGTACGCGTCGATCACGACCTTCACCGAGTTCCGAATGTAGTTGAGATGCTCGCCGTCGCCCCTGAGGCGCGCGCTGTATGGGATTTGCCCGGTGACCGTGTAGCCGTCCAGCAGCCACAGCAGGCGGCCTTCGTACACCACGAGGTACGGGTCGCTGTCAAACCGAAGGAACGGGTAGATCAGCGCAGAGCGTTCACGCACGCCGCGGCGATACAGCAGACGCGTCGCGGGAGTGATGTTGCCCGACACCAACAGGTTGCCGTCCGACAGCGAAATCGCGTACGCAAGCCGAGCCAAAGGCGTGCCGATGGGCACCCCGCGGTCGCCCTTCCAGCGGTACTTCTTCTCCGTGTCCTGGCCCGGGTAATCGAACTCGTCGATCTTGGTGTCCACAATCGCGTACCAACCGCTCGAGTCGCCCTGGGTCTCCTCGAAATCGCTGAAATAGAGCCGGGGCTCAGTCACGTCCAGACCCGGAGGCGTCTTCGGCGGCAGGTCCTTGATCACGAAGTTCGGCTGCCCGATGGGGGTCGCGGTGTTCACCGGCGACATGGTCAGCCCAAAGCCGTGCGTGTACTGGAGCCGCTCGTTGACCCACGTGCGCGCGTTGCTGCTGAGGCCGTCGAGGCGGATGTCCCGTGCGGCAAGCATCACCAGCGTCTGGCGTCCGTCGAGCGTGTAGCGGTCAACGTCCACGTCGGGGAACGTGTAGTAGGGGCGCAGGCCCTGGATGCCCTCGATCGACCGTTTGAGCACCTCGGGGTCCCAAAGCCGCATGTTGTCGATCGTGGGACCCGACGCCGCGATCTCCTCCGCGGTGGGCTCCTCGATCACCTGCGTCTCTCGGATTTCGATCGCGTCGAGCCCGTAGGCGAACCGCGTCATCTTGATCGCGCTCCGCGTGTACGGTCCCTCGGCTGCAAACTTGTTCGGCTCGACCCAACCCTTCTGGGTCACGCCTGGGACGATCCCGCGGACAACCAGCGTCGCTGCGATGCACACCGCACCCACGATGAGGATCGGGCGCACGGTCCGCACTCCTGCCCCAAAGACGATCGAGCCCACGCCGACCCCCGCGAACAGCACGCTCAGCACCGTCACCCCGAACAGTTCGCGGATGCCCGCGTAGCCCGCTCCGGTGAACTGCTGGCTGTCCATCAGCCCAAAGTCGTAGCGGCTGAGCCATAGCTGGAGTGCGTACACGATCACCGTCACGCCCGTCAACGCCGCGATGTGCGCACGCTCCGCGGGTCGGGCCAGTTCGATTTTTGCGAGCGAAGCCATGGCCTTCATGCCCACGTACACCGCGGTGGTCAGCACCGTCGTAATCAGCAGCACGCTGAAGGCGAACCGCGCCAAGGCCTCAAGCCACGGGAGCGTGAACACGTAGAACCCGAGGTCGAGGCCAAACAACGGATCCGGCTGATTGAACGCCTGCCGGTTCGACGCGAGCAGAACCGTGTTCCACTCCCCCTGAAGCCCAAGCGCGAACAGCAACGCGAGGCCCACCGACACGCCTTTCGAGACCCGGGCCGTGTTGTGCTGCACGAAATCCACCGCGTTGGACAGGAACACCTCGGCAGGCGTCTGCGGAACGCGCTCGTAGATCGTCGTGCCCTTCAGAGCGCGGGCCAGGTTGAGGTAGATCACCGCCAGCACCACCACAAACCCGATCACGAACAGGCGGCCACGGACCGCGTACGCCGTGAGATACACTTCGGGGTGCCGCGCGTCATGCACGAACCACAGATAGTCCGTGTAGGGCCCGACCATCCCCGTCAGCAGCACGACGAGAAGAACCGCCAGCCCCAAACCGCACCCGATCCGTAACTGACGCGGCGTCGGACCCTCGAGGCGATTCGATCCGCCTCTGACTAATTTTTCGAACTCAAATCCACCACTCATCGGTGGCGTCACTGTACCTGCGGTGCCCCAGGCGGGGATGGGTCGTTCGGATGCACGGTGATGCGGGATATCGGCTACGGGCAGGGGACTCGATGCGGTGTAGGTCCCTTGTGGGAGTGCGCGAGCTTGCTCGTCGCTTTGCATTCGAGCGGCTTGCCGCGAGTCCGGTGAAGAACCGCCGACAAGTCGCCGGGGTGAATGGCGACGAGCAAGCTCGCGCACTCCCAAAAGGGACCGACACCGCATCGAGCCAGGAACCCGAATTCTAAAGCTTGACGGAGATCTGGCAAGGTACGATCCGGGCCATGTCCAGCACGTCGGGCACCCTGTTCCGCATCTCCACGTGGGGCGAGTCCCACGGCGGCGGAGTTGGGGTGGTCATCGACGGGTGCCCGCCCCGGCTGCAACTCGACATCGGAGAGATCCAGCGCGAACTGGACCGTCGCCGCCCCGGACAATCCTCCATCGTGAGCCAGCGCAAGGAGAGCGACACCGTGTCCGTGCTCTCGGGCGTTCAGGACGGCCTGACGCTCGGCACGCCGATCCTGCTCATGGTCGCCAACGAGGACGCCCGCCCGGTCGACTATGAGGAGATGGCTACGAAATATCGCCCGTCGCACGCAGACTTCACGTACGACGCCAAGTACGGCATCCGCGCGGTGTCCGGGGGCGGTCGGGCCTCTGCCCGCGAGACCGTGGGCCGCGTCGCCGCAGGTTCGGTCGCCAAACAGCTGTTGCGGGCGTGGTACGGCGTGGAGATCGTGGCGTGGGTCGAGCGCGTGCAGCGCCTGGCCGCCCTGGTGGACCCCGAAACAGTGACCCTCGCGGCCGTCGAATCCAACATCGTGCGCTGTCCCGACGCCGCAATGGCCGCCCAAATGCTCGAGGCGATCGAGGCCGCGCGCAAGGGCGGCGACTCGCTGGGCGGCACCATCGGATGCGTGGCGCGCGGGGTGCCCGCAGGCTGGGGCGAACCCGTGTTCGACAAGCTCGAGGCCGATCTCGCCAAAGCCGTGATGTCCCTTCCCGCCTGCAAGGGCTTCGAGGTCGGCAGCGGGTTCGCCGGAACCGAGATGACCGGCCGCGACCACAACGACGCGTTCCGCGCCGACGCGTCGGGGCGCGTGACCACCCCCACCAACCGCAGCGGCGGCATCCAAGGCGGCATCTCGAACGGCATGCCCATCACCCTGCGCGCCGCGTTCAAACCCACCGCAACCGTCCTCCACGAGCAGGACACCGTCACCGTCGAGCACGAGAACACGACCCTCAAAGGCCGGGGCCGCCACGACCCGTGCGTGCTCCCCCGCGCGGTGCCCATGGTCGAAGCCATGGTGGCGCTCGTGCTGGCCGACCACGCCCTGCGCCACGCGGCGATCTCTTCACAATTCCATAACATGGAGGTCCCATCCTCGGAGGCATGATCGCCTCGCTGGATCCGGGCGACGTCATGGAACCCTTGTCGGCAACACCGGAAGTCGCGCCTGCCCCGGCGGTGCCGAAGATCTTGGCGCGGGACGTCAGCTTCCACTACGGCACGTTTCAGGCGCTCTGCGACGTCTGCCTTGAGGTCCCCGCCAACCAGGTCACGGCGCTGATCGGTCCATCCGGGTGCGGCAAGTCCACTTTCCTTCGGTGCATCAACCGCATGAACGACTTCATTCCGGGCACTCGCCTCACCGGAACCCTGACCCTCGACGGCATCGACCTGTACGGGCCCGAGGTGGATCCTGTGGCGTTGCGCCGCGTGGTGGGCATGGTGTTCCAAAAGGCCAACCCGTTTGCCAAGAGCATCTTCGACAACGTGGCGTTTGGCCCGCGGCTCCACGGGATCAAGGATCGCGACGAACTCGATGCCATCGTGAAGCGGAGCCTCAAGAGCGCGGCGCTGTGGGACGAGGTCAAGGACAAGCTCGGCCAGAGTGCGCTCGCCCTTTCCGGCGGACAGCAGCAACGCCTGTGCATCGCCCGGGCGATCGCCGTCGATCCCAAGATCATCCTGATGGACGAGCCCTGCTCCGCGCTCGACCCCATCGCGACCTCGCGGATCGAGGACCTGATCTTCGAGCTCAAGTCGCAGTACACGATCCTGATCGTCACGCACAACATGCAGCAGGCTCAGCGCGCGAGCGACCTGACGGCGTTCTTCATGATGGGCCGGGTCGTGGAGTGCAACCGCACCGAGGACATCTTCTTGTTTCCGCAGCAGAAGCAGACCGAGGATTACATCTCTGGCAGGTTCGGCTAGGTTCACCGCAACCCGGCTCCCGGTACACTGGGGCATCCATGGACACGAACGAGGGGCTGATCCGAGCGGTCCATCTCGCGACGCGGAAGCTTGCGAGTTCGGGGCACTTCGATTCCCTCCTCCGCGACGTGCTGGCCATCTGCGTGGAGGCCGTGGGCGCCTGGGGAGGCACCGTGTACACCCACGACCCCGTGGAGGGCAGACTGGTGTTCCGGCACGTGCTGCCCGAAGAGGTCACGCAACGCCTTCCCGAGGCCTCGATCCCCGACGACTACGGCGTTGCAGGCAAGGCCTTTCAATCGCGCGAGACCCAAATCAGCGTCTTCGAACCGAAACCTGCCTCGGAGCGCACCGCGATCGAGGAGGCCACCGGGGTGGTCGTGTCGACGATGATCACCGTTCCCCTTCAGATGGAGGACGAACCTCCCATCGGGGTCGTGCAGCTGATCAACAAACGCGACGGCCCCTTCAACGCGAACGACGCCGCGGTCCTCGACACCATCTCGGCCGTTTCGACGATGGCGTACCTCAACTCCCAACTGCTGGAAGAGTCCGCCCGGGCGTCCACGCTGCTCGGCATGGGGAAGGTCAGCCACGACATTGGAAACCTGGCCGCGAGTCTGTTCGCCAACCTGTCGTATTCCGACCTCGTGCTGCCGGCCCTGCGCGCCGCGGTCGACGGTCCCGCGGCGGATGCGATTCGCCCCTACGTCGACGGTCTCGAGGAGATGTGTGGAGAGCTCAAGCAGTCGGTGGATCGGATCGTGGGTTACTCAAGGCTCGTCAGCGACCTGTCGGCGGGCCGCGCCCTGCGCCCGAATTTTCTCCTCGAACCCATGGGCGAGACGGTGCGGTCGAGCGCCGCGTTCCTCGAGGCCGACGCGCGAAGGAACCACGTCGCGCTGCGCTACGAGATCGCCACGGAGGCGCCACCCACCTACCACGATCCCCTCTACGTGTTCCGCATCGTGCAAAACCTGGTGGGCAACGCGATCAAGGCCGTGCGCGAGACCATCCCTCCGGGGCCAAGCTTCCAGCACGAAGAGCCGTTCGGCGAAGTCATCCTCCGTTACCGCTTCGAAGGCAAGTGGCACGTGATCGAGGTCACAGACACCGGGGTGGGAATGCTCTCGGAAACCGCCAAGCGCATCCTGGGGGGAACCGCGCGCAGCGGCTGGGAGCGCGGCGGCGGATCTGGATGGGGCACGAAGATCGTTCTCGAACTTGCCGCGACGCACGGGGGCGAAGTGTCGATCGACTCGTCGCCCGGCTCGGGATCGACGTTTTGCGTGCGCATTCCCCACCACAGCGACGCCGGGTGACCGGAATCAGCGTATGTCATAATGATGCCTCACTCAAGACCGATGTCGAAGATCAAGGCACCGAAAAAGCCGTTGTGGATTCGCGCGCTAGGGATCGCGTTCTATGCCCTGTTCTGCGGCGTGGTGCTCCTTGGCGCGGCGTTGGCCCGGTGGGTATCGGAGAGCGAGGTGTTGGCCGCCGGATTTGTGCAGCGCCTTCGAGCGGAAACGCCCGACCACGTTTTTGACCGCGACTCGGTGACCCTGCTCGTGCTCGGATGCGATGAAGACCGCGCGCGCGGCGGCGCCAAGGTGCTGCGGACCAGCGCGCGCAGCGACATGATGCTCGTGGCGCGCCTCGACTTCAAGGCCAACCGCATCAGCGGCGTGACCATCCCGCGCGACCTCCTCGTCCAACTGCCCGGGTACCGATCGCAGAAGATCAACGCCTACCACTCCATTGGCGGAGCGGATCTGGCGAAGCGCGCCGCGGAGTATGTGGTGGGGATCCCGATCGACCGCGTGGTGACGATCGATTACGAGGCGCTCAAGGATATGGTGGACCTCATCGGAGGCGTCGAGGTGTTCGTCGAGAAGAAGATGAAGTGGACCGACAAAGCCGGGGGCCTGTTCATCGACCTCAAACCGGGCCGGCAGACGCTCGACGGATACAACGCGATGTGTTACGTCCGTTTCCGCCACTCCGACAGCGACTTTGCCCGCTCGGAGCGGCAGAAGAATTTCCTCATGGCGTTCAAAGCCTCCGCCCTTGGCAGCCCGATGATGATGAACCGTGTGGCCGGCAAGGCGGTTCAACTGCTCGGGGGAGGGCTCAGCCCCAGCGAAGTCGCGGCCCTGGCGATGTTTTCGCAGAAGGTGAGCGCGGACAACATCAAGTTCGGCGCAATCCCCGTTCTGCCCGCAAGCCACTACAACCTTGAAATCGACAGAGGCCAGTTGCGCGAAACCCTCCGGCAGTACCACCTGATCGACGACGCGACCACCGTGACCTCACGCTGATGTTGGGCGCCATCGACACCTACGACGCGTCCGAGCAGGACGAGAGGCCGCGGTCTGAGCATCTCTCGAGAAAGGACCTCCGCTACCTGTTGCTGGGATTGGGGGGCGTCCTGCTGCTGATGTGGCCCCTCTACTCGATCCTGAAGGGCAACAGTGAACGGAGCATCTGCTCGAACAACTTCCAGGCGATGAGCACCGCCCTCGGGCTGTACCTCGAGGACCACGATGACCGCTTTCCCCCGGCGTTTGCGACGGGCGCCGGCACGGAGCCGCTCACCGACGACAAGGGACGCCCGTTCACGTGGTGCTCGCTCCTTGATTCGTACATGACCAAGAGGGCGACGTTCGTGTGCCCCTCGGCTTCGGACGACGAGAAGGTCCTGGCCCAGGCAGGTAGCAGCTCGGACACGTTGGAGACCACTTACGGCATGTACCCGGCCTACGCCGGCGTGTACCGCGACACCATTCCAAACATCAACCAGATCGCTCTGATCGTGGAAACCTCGAACCACGGGGCCGAAACTTCGTACGACCCCACACCCTTCGTCGGGCCCGATGGACGACCCATGAAGCACGACGGGTTTGTGGTGGGCTACAACAACGCGAACATGATCCCCGATGGCAAATCGCTGAGCGTCACGCGCCTGGCCTTCCGCAACACCGCCAACGGCAGGTTCGGCGAAGGGGCGGGCGCACGCCACCGCGACAAGATCTTTGTGCTCACGGGCGATCTGCGCCTCCACACGATCTCGCCGAACGAGGCCGAGCTCAAGCGCATGAAGAGCGGTGAGATCGTCGGCATGTGGGCCGTGCCCCCAACCCTGCGGCGCTAGAAAGTCACTTCGGCTGCGGGAGGCGGCTCGCCAGGTGTTCCAACCATTCGGCGCATGCCTCGTCGCCCGCGGGTGCTGTGCCCTCCACGACCGCCCAGTGCTCGGTGTGGAACGCCGATTCCCCCGGCTGGAGGTCCACGAGCGGGCCCAGGGACTCGACCTCGAGCATCTCGTGCCGGGTGAACACCTCGAAGTTGCAGCCCATATCCGGGTACGGCGCTCCGACCACCGTGGGAAACCTCTTCACGAAGGAACGGCCTGCGAGGGAGTAGACCGCGAGCCCGTCTCCCAGCAAGGCGCCGGCCTTCTGGGGACCGCGCGCGGGATCGTGGCGAAGGCGCACGGTGCGGCGTCCCCACGTCCACCTCGGGTCGTCCATCTCGGTGTAGGCCCAAAGCACCAGGGGGCGCGCGGGGAGCAGGCTCTCGCCGTGCGGGACATGGGGTTCCTGCCGAAAGGCGCACTCTCCGCCGGGGGCCATGACGGTCAGGCACCAAAGCGCGAGGTTGTAGGGGGTCGAGCCCTCGTTGCCAACCCGGTGCTCGACGACGAATCCCTCCTCGGACGGGCTGACCTTCAGGGCCTTGCGGAGCCCAAAGCGGGTCGGCGCGCTGCAAAACCAGCCATCGGCAACCTCCACGCGCTCGTTGTCGGGCGTGTAGGTGCGCTGCGGGTCCTCGGGCGCGACCCACAGCCTGTGCCCGCCATAGCTGCGGTAGGTGTCGCCCCCACGCAACCCGCGGTCCTTTTCGCTCCCGTAAAGCAGGTTGGGGCCGCCCACGGGTCCCAAACGGATCACGCGCGGCCCGACGTCCAACGTGACGAGCGCCTCGACTCCGCCCGACTCAACGCGGGCACATTCCCATCCCTGGTAGTTCATTGGTCGTTTGTCGTTTGTCGTTTGTCGTTCGGATGGCTTTTTGCACACGCCGAGACGCTAAACCAGCAACATCCCGGTCCGAACGACAAACGACCAACGACCAACGACAAAATCAGAACCGGATCTGGTAGTCGAGCCTGAGGGTGAGGTTGTTCTTGCTCAGGCCGTCGGCCACGGAGTACTGATAGCTCACGTTGCCTGCGAAGAAGCTGAGGGTCTGGTTCGGACCAGGTCGCTGATCGTAGCGGATGTGGTAGCGGCCGGTCGTCTTCCGGTTGCCGCCCGTGTCGTTTTGCTCCACGCCGTAGAACAGCTGCACGGGCGATCCAGACGCCCCGAACAACGTCAGGTTGAGGCCGCCTGTCCGCACGCGCGTGTGGGTCTGGTCGTTGATCAGTTCATCCCACGAGCCGCCGATGGTGAGGTTTGGGTTGTTCTTGACATCGAGCTTCCAGCGGTTCACCCGCGCTGCCTGGGTGATGGAACCCAGGATCGAATCGCCCTTGGCGATCTCGGGATTGGTCTGCAACTGGTTCGTGAGCGCCACGTTTTTTGCGGGCCGGGCGGTGAAGCTGTAGTCGCGGATCATCACCTGGTCGTCCCAGGGAAGCGTGCGCACCTTGTACTTGACGCTGGCGCTCAACGGCTGCTTGTCGTTGGGGTCCGTAACAAACGAGAACATCCGGTCGATGCCGCGGAAACCTGAAGGGTGCATCTGCGACCGGTACTCGTAGCCGAGCGAGTTGCTGCCGACCTTGCCGGTGAAGCTGATCAACCGGTTCTCCTTCAACCACTGCGCTTTGTCGGCGGCGGTGTCGAGGCCAAAGTTCAATTTGACGTCGCGGAGGAACCCAAGGCTAAACGGCCGAGCGGTCGAAAGTTGGACGTTGCCGAACGACTGCGTGCGCGTGTCGTCCCAGCGGTTCTCCACGTACCCGGTCTGGCCGAATTGGATACCGCCGAGAATGCCCGCGGTCATGCCCATCTGGGTGTTGGCCGTGCCCGCCTTGTCTCCGTTGAGGTGGCGCGCGTAGCCATAGCTGAAGCGCATACCTCCGCCGAGGTCGACCCAAAAACCGTAGTTGCGCTTGGTTTCATCGCGAGCCTCGCCCGCGCGGTCGACGTTGACCTCGGTCACGCTGACGCCGGCCCCCTTGGAAATCTGGGTGCTGACCGTGTTTGCGCTGATGTTCTCCTTGTCGCCGTTGTCGAAGCTCGTGAGCGTCTGCTCGGACTTCAACGACGTCTTGGTGTTCAGCTTGGTCTCGTACGAGATGTACTGCTTGGTCGAATCTGGCAGGTTGGCCAACAGCCCATCGTACTCACGCTTGTCGGAAAGATAGTGTATTGTACCATATCGTCCGAAGCTGCGGCTGAAACTAAACTGCTCGGTGACGTTGGCAAATAAGACCTTGAGCGGGTCCTCCTGCTGGGTCGCCTGCTTGCTGTACTGGATATCGGTCTGCTTGTCCGGACGATAGCGCAGGGCCGTCTGGCGGATAAACCGATCCTGCTGCAGCGCGTCGCTGTTCGCGTCGAACCACTGGGCCTCGAACTCGAGGTTGGGCAGGATTTGCCACTTGGCCTTGATGTCGCGCTGGTCGAAACCCCGCAAGGTCGCCAAAAGATCCTTCTCGGGGTCGACGAGCCGGTTGACGCTCCCAAACCCCAGATCGACGCTCCGAACCGCCACCGAGAGGTCGAGCCCCTTGGCCGTCAGCGACAGGGCCTGCCGCGACGCGTCTCCCTCGGGCGAGGAGGCGACCATTTGCGATGCCGCGACCTTGGTGCCGGCGACCTGGAAGTTGAGCCCGAAGTCGGTCCGATCAAGCCCTGAGATCGATCCGAGGCGCTGCTTCTCGAAGTTCATCAGCGAATCGAGTTCTGAGAACTGCGCGCCAAGCGACTGCTGGCGAAGGTTGACTTGGAAGCCCTTCCCACCCAACGCGAAGGATCGCACGGAGCCGTGGTCCTGCTGGCCGCGCAGATCGAACTGCTCGATCTGGGCGTTCCAGCCCTTGAACGGCTGCGCGGAGAGGCGGGTGAACGAGCGCTCGACGCCCACACCGCGCAAAAACAGGTTTTTCTCGTCCGGCTTGTACTGGACGTCCTTGGCGTACATCGACGCGATCGCCTTGATGTGGCCCTGAATCTCCGAGTCGGGCATCGCGCCCATGGACGTGAACGAGGAATCGACCCCGCGAACGGAGTGGTCGAGGCTCCAACCGTTGCCGGAAGCCGAGGCGTCCGTTGCCTGGAACGAACCTTTCTGCGAAGACAGGCTGCTCGTCGCGAAGGCGATCGGGGCGCCTTTGTAGAGTTGGCTCTGGATCGACATCCACTGGCGCTTCAACCCGAGCTCGGGCCCGTACGACTGACGCTCCTTGTCGAACAGGCTGTTGACGCGCGTGAAGCCCTGGTCCACGTCCTGCTCGCCCATGTTGAACTTGAACTTTCCAGCGTCAAGGCCCACCGTGCGCCGTACGACCCCGTTGCCTCGGGCATCCTCGATCTTGTTCTCGCTGAAGTCCAACTTTCCAAATGAAGACTTATACGAACCGGTCAGGTTCTCGCGGGTGAGCCCGGCCTCTTTCTTGAGCTGCTCGCGGTCCGCCTCGCCCAAATCCTTGAAACGATTGAACCCTTGGTCCACCGCCTGCGAATCCCAGCTCATGCTCAGGCCGTTGCTTTGGAACCCGAAGTTCTTCCACTCGACCGAACCCGAGCCGTCGCCTACGGATCGAAAACCGTTGCTGACCTTCACGCCGCCGCCGATGCCCACGTCGCGCATGGCGAGCGAGGTGCGCGTGAGACCACGCTCCTTCTGGAGCTGGTCGACCACCTTGCCGTCGTAGCCGGCGTCGCGGACGCTGTTGAACCCCGAGAAGTTGCTGCTGATGTCTTGGTAGCCGATTTCGACCGTTCCACCGGCAAGCCCCGTTTGGAAGTTCTGCAGCAAGAACTGCGAGCGCCCCGCATCTTGGGCCACGCCAGCCTTCTGGAACTCGTAGGCCGACGTCGCGTCCTGCTGCTGCTTCTCGCCCACGAGGAACAGACCCTTGAGGCGGCCAGACCCGAATTGGAACGAGTTGTTTAAACCGTATTGGTTGCTCACGACCACAGAGCCATCAGCGCGGCGCTCCGTCATGCCCAGACCGACGATCGCCTGCATACCGCCGGGAACCAGATCGAACTTCATGCCCGCCACGCCACGCGCCGCACTGTCGGCCGAGCCCGCGCGCCCCTCCTCGTGTCGGTAGGTGACGAACAGCGTCTGACCTTGGCGCTGAGCGCGCATCAAGTACACTACGCCAGCATCGTTGTCGATCGAGTAGTCCACACCACGCTTGAGAAGTTGCCCGTCAAACTCGACGCGCTCGGTGTTGGGCACGACGCCCCCAAACCGCAACGGCACGCCGGGACCCATCGCGCGGAGGGTGATGCGGTCTGCGGTGAACTGGCCGCCCACGCTCGCGCCCGCGGGCACGGACCCAGGAGTGGCGCTGAAGGGGGACTGGGCGCCAGCGAACGCCGGCATCAAGGCCGTTCCTCCCGCTATCAACGCCAACCAGCTCTTCGGAGACATGTTCCCTACCCTATTGTGCCCCATTTTCCACAAGACACCAACCCCACAAGGACTAGGATGAGCAAATTCTCGCCCCTCCCACCTCATTTCGGCCCATCCTTGGCCGTTCTCCACTTACTATTACGTGTGAGCGGTGGAGAGGGTTACCGAAATGTCCGACAATTGCACGGATGGGCACCGCACCCGACATGGTTCAACTGCTGCTCACGCGCGATGAAGCGTGGGAGCTGCTGTCGCGTTGCCTCCACAGCGAAGACCCAGACGATGACGCGTTTCGCAATGCCCTGCAGAAGCTTGCCCAGGCGTTGCGCGAAACCCCAGCGCACATCGAAGTCGCCTGACCCCTCTTGGTAAACTCCGCGGCATGCGCACCGATGGCCGCGAGCCCGACGAACTTCGCCCCTTCACCCTCGAAAGGGGTTTCTCTCCGTTTGCGGAGGGCTCCTGTCTCATCAAGATGGGCGACACGCACATGCACGTCACGGCGACCGTCGAGGACCGCGTCCCCCCTTTCCTCAAGAACTCCGGCAAGGGCTGGCTGACGGCCGAGTACGCGATGCTCCCCCGCTCCGGCCGGCAACGCAACCAACGCGACAACATGCGCCCCAACGGCCGCTCGATGGAAATCCAGCGGCTCATCGGCCGCGCGCTGCGCAGCGTCGCCGAGCTTGATGGCATGGGCGAGCGTACGATTGCCGTGGACTGCGACGCGCTCCAGGCCGACGGAGGCACCCGAACCGCCTCCATCACGGCCGCGTACGTCGCGGTGTACGACGCGATGCGCTGGATGGTCGAAAAGCGGATGATCAAGCGCGTGATGCTCCGCGAGCCCCTCGCCGCCATCAGCGTGGGCGTGGTCAAGGGCCAGGAGGTGCTCGACCTGAACTACCAGGAGGACAGCGCCGCCCAGACGGACA
>CAYJMZ010000012.1:16278-19478 GCA_964370995.1 uncultured Fimbriimonadaceae bacterium
GGATGACCGGCTCGGGTCGGTTCGTCGAGATCCAAGGCACCGCAGAGCAGGAACCCTTCGCCGCCGACACACTGGGCCGGATGCTCAAACTGGCCAAGAAGGGCATCGACGAACTCATCCTAGCGCAGAAGATTGTGCTGGAGATTTAGGGAGTGGTTTGGTGGTTTGATGGTTTGATGGTTTGGTGGTTCGGATCCGGATGACCGTGGAACCACCCAAACACCAAACCCCAAACCATCAAACACCAAACCACCAAAACACAAACCATCAAAAATCAAACCACCAAACCACCAAACCACCAAACCAAATTGCTTCTCGTCATCGCCACCCATAACCCGAAGAAGGGCGCGGAGATGCGCCAGATCCTCGCGCCTCGGTGGCCGACGCTCTCCATCCGCGACCTGACCGACTACCCCGACGCTCCGGAGCCTGCGGAGACGGGCACCACGTATGCCCTCAATGCGGCCATCAAGGCAGACAGCGCCCTGCGCGCGACGGGTGCATGGTGTGTCGCCGACGACGCGGGTCTCGAAATCGACGCCCTCGACGGGGCGCCCGGACTTCACTCCAAGCGCTTCGAGGGAACGGACACCGACTTCCCCACCAAAATCGCGAGGATCCTTTCCCTGATGGGCGAAGTGCCCGAAAATCGGCGCGGGGCACGATTCCGCTGCTGTGTCGCTCTCGCCCGCCCGGGATGCGCCACCGAGCTCTTCGAAGCCACCTGCGAAGGCCGCATCTCCGCGGCGCCGAGCGGTGGCGGCGGGTTTGGGTACGACCCGATCTTCTTCCTCCCCACCTTGGGGTGCACCATGGCCGAACTCACCCCCGACCAGAAGCACGCGATCAGCCATCGGGGCAAGGTGCTCGCCCTCCTCGCGCAACGCCTGGACCACCTCTGGCCAACGCCGGGCTAGCGGCAATACAGTCCCGCTAGCGTTGGTCCCCGCACCAATTGCTCCACGATTAGCGATTTCTCTGTACACTGATCGCATCGATGGTCATTGACGTCAGAGTCAGCGGAGGAGCACATCTATGGTAGAAGCCAAGTGTCCGCACTGCGGAAACACCACGTTCAGCCTCACCCACCACACCGAAATCGCAGGCGACGCGCACAACCACCACCTGGTGATTTGCACGCGCTGCCAAGCACCGGTCACGGTGATGAGCAAGATCGATCCGGGAGTGGAGAGCCGCCGCATCAAAGCCGAATTGGACCAACTCCAAGTGACCATTCAGGTGCTGTCGGCAAAGGTCGGCAGGCTGGCCGCCCTTCAGGAGAGCCCGTCCGAAGCGAGCCCCACGCCCGATCAGTAGCCTCGGTCGAGATCGACCCGGTTGCCAAGCGGCAGTCCTAGCGCTGCCGGCGCGAGGAGTTGCGCCAAGGCCTCGACGCGGAATCGCTCGGTGTCTCTCGATGTCCCGCCGCGGTGGGGACTCATCACCACGTTGTCGAGCGTGTAGAACGGAAAAAGGGAGGGTGGGGTGCACGACGCGGTGGCCGGCGCTTCGAAATAGCCCGGCACGGCGCCGGCAGCCGCTTGGGGGTAGCAATACCACACATCGAGTCCGGCGCTGTGCAGGCGCCCCTGCTTCAGCGCCTCGAACAGCGCCCGCTCGTCGATGATCGCCGCGCGGGCCACATTGACGACGATCGCGTCCTGCGGAAGAAGCCCCACGCGGCGCGCGTCGATCAGCCCGTCCGTCTCCGAGGTGTGCGGGAGGGCGACGATCAGCGCGTCGGCCGATGGAAGAAGGGTATCGAGGTCTCCCACGGCGTGCTGGGCGACCCCATCCTCGGCGGCTGTCACCTCTCGACGCACCGCGGACACGTGCATACCCAGGGCCAAGCACGCGGCGGCCACCCGTCGTCCAATTGCGCCATAGCCGAGAATCAAGGCGCGCCTGCCAGCAAGCCTCAGCGTCCTCGAAGGGGCGTACCGCGGGGTCCAGTCGTGCGCGCGGAGTGATCGATCCATCGGGATCACGTCCCTGGCCGCGGCCAGAAGCAGCGCGAGGGCGGTCTCGGCGGTCTCCGGCGCATTGTGGTGCAGGTTGTGGAGCGTCACGCCCGGAACGGAGCGGACGGCGGTCACCGTAGCCGCCGGCACACCCGCGAAGGGCACGACCACGCTGTGCAGGTCCGCTCCAACAAGGTCCTCGGCAGACGGCCGGCCATCGATCAGGATGTGGGCGCGCCCCCGCGCCGACGGGCCACGCTCAAGCACCAGCCCGCTCCCAAGTTGCGCCTCCAAGGCATCGATCACCGCAGGACTCTGCGGGCAGGGATAGGCCACGCGTACGCTCATTCGGAGGTCGGCATGCTCGTGGGCGTCTGAGGTTCGGGGGTGGAGGGTGCGGATCCGCCGCCCGCGGGGGACCTTCCCCGTTGCTTCCTATCCGAGAGTTGGGAATCCACCGAGGCCATCCCGCTTCCCAGGAACAGCACGGCGAGAGCCATCGCGCCAAGGGCAAGCGGCACCTCGAATCCACCGTCGCTGGCAAAGAAATAGGGCGTGCTGGCGAACAGAACCCGGAAGACCATCAACGCCACGACCGCGGTTGCCGCAAACCGCCCTCCCAGGCCCAGGATCAACATCATGCCTCCCAGAGTCTGGATCGCGGTCGCCGCAATGCGGTACGCCTCGCCAATTCCGTGCTGGTTGCCGACCGCCACAGCAGCAGCAACTTCGGTTTGCCCCCCGTGAAGCACACCGAGCATCAGCAGGCCGTGCGCCAGCAGGATGCTGCCAAGAGTCAGTCGCAAAAACAAAGCCGCTATCTTCGTCGAGAATGTCACCGCTGCCTCCTGATCGGCGAACCGACCCCTGATTATAGGCGCAATAGAATGCAGGCTTCGTTTCTTGGGGTCGTGCGAAGATTCCAAAGCTCGTTCGTCTCCATGCCGATTAACCACAAGCGAGATTCAATCCTCCGGGGGAAGGGCTCCCGAACGCATAGCAGGGTGCTGAAGAAGGGGCTTGCACCATGTGTTCTCGCGCCACGGACGTTTCCGATCCCGTGCCACCCTCATCTTGGGGGTGCGTTAGGTGCGAACTCTCGGCGAAAGCACCCCCGACACGAGGGTGGCACGGTTGCGTCGGCCCTCTTCAGCACCCTGATAGGCCAATCGCTACGCCCCAGTCGTCGGTCGTCAATCTTTCGTTGCGGCCCCGGTGCTAGGCATCGCCCGAGGCCTC
>CAYJMZ010000013.1:0-19222 GCA_964370995.1 uncultured Fimbriimonadaceae bacterium
CATGACTCCTATCTCCTTTCCCCTCGAACGTGATCAGACACCTACTCCTGAGCCTTGGAGTGCTACCAAAGTTGGTCCCACTGATCGGGAGTGAGTTCGCGTAGCGCCCTGGTTGCAGACCGTTCCATGGCTTGAAAGCGGGCCACGAAGCGATGCAGCATCTGGCGCAGCGCCTCCTCGGGCTCCACGCCCGCCCACCGCGCGATGTTCACCGCCGTGAACAGCAGGTCGCCGACTTCGGCCTCGATGCGTTCCGGGTCGCCGACCTGCAGCGCCTCCCGCAGTTCGCGCTCCTCCTCGGCCAATTTGGCGAACACCGCGTCGATGTCGGGCCACTCGAATCCCGCCCGAGCGGCGCGCTTGCTGATTTCGTAGGCCCTGAGGAGCGCCGCCATGCTGCGGGGGACTCCCGCGAGCAGCGACTCGGGAATCTCGCCTTTTTCTGATTGTTTGATCAGATCCCAGTTGCGGAGCACCTCGTCGGCGTCGGCCACCGAGCGATCCCCGAACACGTGGGGATGTCTACGTACGAGCTTCTCGGAGATGCCACGTGCCACGTCGTCGATGTCGAAGGACCCCGCAAGCCGCGCCATCTGGGCGTGCATCAAGGGCTGCAGCAACAAATCGCCCAACTCCTCGCGCAACGCATCCATCGAACCCGAATCGATCGCTTCGAGCACCTCGTACGTCTCCTCCAACAGATGGCGCTTGAGCGACTCGTGGGTCTGCTCCTGGTCCCAGGGACACCCGCCCGGCCCCAAGAGGCGATCGACGATGGTTGTCAGTTCGAGCACGGGCGAGGTGGGTCGTGCCGCGTCCACGACGAGTACGGAACCCGGCGGAAGGCCCTCTGCGGGCACGGGGAGGACCCGGGCACCCATCGACGCCAGCCACTGGCCGGACGCGCCACCGGGTTCTGCATGGTAAACCGACGCGCCGTCTTGAGCCAGGCTACGCGCTTCGGAGGGCCATTGATCCGGCTGCGGCGCGCCCAGCACGATGACCCGAACCAGGGCGTCAGCCACCCGAGCGACCCATCATCGAGTTGTACGTGTCGGAGAACTGCTTTTCCTTGATGTTGATCGCCGACTTGAGGCGAAGGGCTTGAATCTCCTTGGGCACGTCGTTGCGCACCGCGCCCTTGTCGAGCATCAGTTGCCGGCGGATTTGGGAGCGCAGCGAGGTGTCCAGGGGGAGGAGGCGTTCGGGATAGACATCCTCCAAGAGGAACTTCGTCCACACGTTCGCCGACTTGACCCATGCCGTGACCTGCCCGATCTTGATGGCGGCGATCGCGGCCTGCACCTCGCTGGGGAGCATCGCGAGCACGGGCTTGCCGAGGTCGCCGCCGGATGCGCGCGTGATGTCATCGCTGTACTCGGTCGCGACCCCAGGGAAGGTGCGCCCCGCCTTGAGCGCCGTGTCGACCTTGTCGCGCGCGGCCTCGTCCGACACGGCGATGACGCGCAATTTGGCGCTCTTGAGCAACGTGAAGCGGGTGGGGTTGTCCTTGTAGAAGCGCTCGAGCTCCTGGTCGGTGATTGTGACGCCAAAAGTGGCGAGTTTGAACTGGGTGAGGTCCATCAACAGGATGCGCTTGAGCTCGTCCAAGGTGCGCCCGTTGGCGGTCCAGTTCTGAACGAATGTGGGTGAGGCTTGCTGGCGAGACTGCAATTCGGCCTGCACCTCGGCGTTGGTCACAGATACGGCCTTCTGCTTGGCGAGCTGGAGCAGCAGTTCTTCGTTGATCAGGGTGTCGATCGTCAGGAATCCCGGTGGGGCCTCGGCGATGGTGTTTCCCATCCGTTTGCCGACTCCCGTAAGGAACTCCATCCGTCGGTAGTAGTCCGCTCCACGAATGTCGACGCCGTTCACCGTGGCAACTACACGGTTGGGGTCGATTTGGGCGAACGAACACAGGGCGGCTGCCAAAAGGGCGAGGGTCGTGAGAAATCTCAAAGGAAGGCCTCCACTCCAGTAGTGTATCGATTCAGACGCCTCCCGCGCGGAAGCGTTTTCGCAAGCGCGCTCCAACATGAAAGCGCATACACTTGTGGCATGGCGATCCTAACCTTGGTTGCGGCGTGGGTGGCGATGCAGGGTGGCTCCCCGCGCCCGGCGATGATCGAGCGGTCTGAATGGGGGGCCGCGGCGCCCGTGCTGGCGATGCGGGCCCACCAGCCGACCCGCATCACCATCCACCACACGGGCACCCCGCAACGGCCGGACTTGTCGACCGCTCAAAAGCTGAGGAACCTCCAGCTGTTTTCCCAGCGCGAGGACAAGCTTGCCGGTGGGCGCACGAAGCCGGCATGGGGCGACGTGCCGTACCACTACTACATCGGGGTCGATGGAAAGATCGCCGTAGGAAGAGACGACCGGTTTGCGGGCGACACCAACACGACGTACGATCCTGCGGGGCATCTGCTCGTGGTGGTGGAGGGCAATTTCGAGGTTGAAACAGTCAACGACGCGCAGTGGAAGGCCCTGGAGGCTGTGGTGTGGTGGCTTGCAGAGCGAAACCACGTGCCTGCGGTGGACATCCAGAGCCACAAGGACTTCGCGCAAACCGATTGCCCGGGCGCCGACTTGTACCGCAGGCTCGACGAACTTCGGTGGCGCGTGCTGGTTCGCCGGCTCGATAGCCGAAAGAGCGGCCCCGGCACCGCGCCGGGACCACACGTGCCGGAATCCTAGAAGCGGAGTCCGACGTACATGCCGAAGCCGTTGAAGGCGCTCTCGGAGCTGCCGAAGTAGCGACCCTCGAGGAACCACGGCATGCCACTGTTGCTGGGAGCGTCCCAACCCAGGGCAACCGAGTATCCGAACTTGGACAGGTTGTCCGTTCCGTCGTCGAGCATTGACATGCCTACGCCGGCAGACCAGTAGAAGCTCTGGTTCTTCTCGACGTAGTTCACGAGCACGGGAATCGCACTCGTGTCGTTCTTGCCGTACCAGTCGACCGAAATCGACCAGTGCGCGTGCGAGTTCGCGGTGTATCCGTTGCGGTTGATATCGCCGCCCTTCCACTCCACACCGGCGCCAAGCCACGTGTTGCCTATGGCACGTGCCGCGCTGTCGGAAGGCATGAACGCTCCACCGCGGATTGAGATGCCAGAGGGCTTGCTCATCTGTGCGCCGGCCATGGCTGACATCGCCAGGGCAAGGGCCGCGATTGCGGCGCTGGTTCCAAGTGTTTTCATCGTATCCCGTCCTCCTGATTGGGTGATTTGCAACCAAGCCCGGACGACGCCAATCCATGGGGTCGCCGAACCGTCAATCTAGGGGACGCTGTGAGCGCGCGAAACGATGCTTGAAACGAAAATGCCCTACTCGAGGGTCTGCGTATACACGGCCTTGAGCACTTCTTCGGTGGTGGTCCACCCCTTGCAAATCTTGTCTCGCCCGTCCATCAGCATCGTGCGGTAGCCCTGCTCCTTGGCGGCGGCGTTGATCACGGGGATGTCGACGCCGGCGGCGATGGCCTGACGGAACTTCGGGGTGCCTTGAACGAGCTCGAAAACGCCGATGCGACCCTTGTAGCCCGTGCCGCGGCAGTCCTGGCAGCCCTTGCCGTGCGCAAACTGGGCCGTCGCGAGTTCTTCCGGGGTGAAGCCGCACATCTGGATCTCCTCCTGGGGGGGCCGATGCGGCTCGCGGCACTTGGGACAGTTGAGGCGCACGAGGCGCTGTGCAAGGATGGCAACCGTCACAGCGGACACCAAGTAGGGCTCGGCGCCCATGTCCACCATACGGCCGATGGTTTCCACGGCGTTGTTGGTGTGGAGGGTGGACAGAACGAGGTGGCCCGTGAGGCCCGCTTGGATGCCGATGGCGAGGGACTCGGGGTCGCGCATTTCGCCGACGAGCATGACGTCGGGGTCTTGTCGGAGGAACGTGCGCATCACGCGCGGGAAGGTCATCCTCTCGGAGACCTGCACCTGGGCGATGTTCTTTTCGAACTCGTATTCGATCGGGTCCTCGACCGTCACGATGTTTCGCCGTTTGGAGTCGAACTTGTGAAGGGAGGCGTACAGCGTCGAGGTCTTGCCGGAGCCGGTCGGGCCGGTGACGAGGATCAGCCCGTACGGAGCCTCGATCACGCGCATCCATTTGGCGAGAACGTCGTCGGGCATACCGAGTTTGCTGAGGTCCACCTTCATCGCCGTGGGATCGAGCAGGCGCATCACGAACTTCTCACCGTTCAGCGACGGGATACACGAGGAGCGGGCACTGAGCCTGCGCCCCATGTACTCCATGTCGATGCGGCCGTCCTGAGGCTCGCGGTTCTCGTCGATCCGCATTCCCGAGGCGAGCTTGAGGCGCGCGATCACGTTGGCGGCTTGCTCGGGGGGGAGTTGCCCGTTGTCGTTGAGTTGGCCGTCCTGGCGGAACCGGATGCCGAGTTGGTCGCGCTCGGGTTGGAGGTGGATGTCGCTGGCACCCGTCTCCAGCGCATTCATGAAGATGTTGTCGACGATGCCCACGGCGACGGACATGTCCTCTCCGCCCATGTCGCGCGCCTTGCCCTGTTCGCGGAGGATCAGGCGGAAGCGCTTGCCGGCGCCCCAGTTGGTTTGCGAGTGGTCGGTAATGGACATGTCGTATTCTCAATTCGCCGCAACTGGCCGAGATCCTTTCTACGCCTCGCGCCATACTTTCTCGTGCGCGCCCTTCGCCCCAATGTACCGTTGCTGGTCACGATGCTCACATGGGGGTTCAACTTCGTTGCGATCAAGTTGCTCTACCTGCAGATGACGCCTGCCGCGGTCGCTCTCGTTCGATTCTGCGGCATGTTCGCCCTGCTCGCGGCATTCTGCTGGCTGCGGGGGGAGTCGTTGAGGTACCCGAGGGGCGATGTGGGGAGGATATTGGTGCTGGGCTTCCTCTCGATGGGGGTCTACATGGTGTTCTTTCTCGAGGGGATGCGCGAGTCGGCGCCCGCCGAGGCCGCAATCCTGCTCGCCACGTCTCCGATCTTCACCGCGCTCATCGCCGCGGCGGTGGGGCAGGAGCTGCTGAACCGCGGGTCCTTTCTCGGGGCTTCGATCGCCTTTGCCGGTGTCGCGGTCGTGGTGTTCTGCGGCGACCACCACGACCCGGGCAAACTCTCGGGCAACGTGCTGATCCTGATCTCGTCGGTACTTTGGGCGGGCAGCACCGTTTACGCGCGTCCGCTGGTCGCGCGTTATTCACCCTACCGTGTGTTGACCCTTTCCATGCCGGGGGCCCTCGTCGTGTTGGTGCCCTACGGGTTGATGGCCGCGCTCGGGTCCCCCTGGTCGCAGATGACCCCGCTTTCCTGGGGGATGCTGGCCTACGTCGTGGTCGTTGCGGGAGTGGTGGGCTTTGTGGGTTTTTACGAGGGGGTGCGCCAGATCGGGGGCCCCGCCGCAATGCTGTACCAGTACTTCGTGCCGGTGCTCGCCGCGGGATTCGCGTGGTGGGTGTTCGGGCGGGCACTTGCGCCAGCTCAACTCGCAGGGGTCGGCGTGGTGCTCGCAGGGGTGGCGCTCTCGAATTACGCGCGCTACGCCCGCATTGGGCCGGCAGTCGCGTCGAAGGTAGAATGATCCTTCCGCGCCACCTGGAGGACGTCTGGATTTGCGCAAACGAAAGACCCACAAGCCGACCCACGATTCTGAGCAGCTGCACGTTGTTTCGCCCGACGACGGGAGCGACGCGACCTCTGGGGATGCCGAGCTCTGCGCTGTCGGCGAAGCGTCGGATGCGACCAAGGAGCGCGACGAGTTGCGCGAGCAGCTCCTGCGCTCGATGGCCGAGTTCCAGAACTTCCGTCGTCGGGCCCAGCAGGAGAGGGAGCAGCTGCGGCAGTTTGCCGTCGAAGCGCTGCTGCTCGAGTTGCTGCCCGTGCTGGACAATTTCGAGCGGACCACCGCGGCTCTTCATTCTGGAGCGCCGATCGAGGCCGTGGCGGAGGGCGTGAACGCGGTCGAGAGGCAATTGCGCGGCGTCCTGGATTCGCGCAAGGTCGCGCGCATTGCGGCCAAGGGCTTGCCGTTCGACCCCGAGGTCCACGAGGCGGTCGTCACCGAGGACTCGCTGTGGTACGACGACGGCACCGTGCTCGAAGAGCTTGAGCCGGGGTACACCCTGCACGGTCGCGTGATCCGCCCCGCCAAGGTCAAGGTCTCTCGAAAGCCATGAGCGGCAGGCACTTTGGCACCGACGGCATTCGAGGGGTTGCGAACCAGAAACTGACCCCTGAACTTGCGTTCAAAGTGGGCCGCGCCGCCGGGGAGCTTCTGCGCAGCGATGGCAGGCCCCTTCGCGCGGTGCTGGGGCGGGACACGCGCCGGAGCGGGCCCATGCTGGGTGCCGCGCTGGCTTCGGGCCTGTGTTCGGTTGGGGTGGACGTCACCGCCCTCGGCGTCGTGCCGACCCCCACGGTGTCTTTTGCGGCGCGCACGCTCGGCTACGGTCTCGGAGCGATCATCTCCGCAAGCCACAACCCCGCGCCCGACAACGGCATCAAGCTGGTGGGCCACGACGGCAGGAAGCTCCCCGACGAGGTCGAGTCGGATATCGAACGGAGGATGGAGGCCGAGTCCGACTCCGTGAGGCCGGTGGGAGGGCAAGTCGGGGCTCTTGAGACCGACCGTTCGGCGGTTGAGGCGTATCTCGATGCGTTGGTGCATCTGGTTCCCGAGCGGCTCGACGGCATGTCCGTCGCGATGGACGCGGCGCACGGAGCGGCGTATGAATTGGGGCCCGAGGTGCTGATCCGCCTGGGTGCGGAAGTCGTGCTGACGGGTGCGGAGCCCGATGGGATGAACATCAACGCCGAGGGCGGGGCAACCAAGCCCGAGCACATCGGCAAGGTGACCCTCAAGACGGAATCCGAGGTCGGGGTGGCCTTCGACGGCGACGCCGATCGCGCGGTGTTCTGCGACGAGCGGGGAAGGCTGATCAACGGCGACCGCACGATCGGCATCTGGAGTGGGCACTGGCAGCGCCACGGCAAGTTAGACCCGAGGATCGTGGTGGGCACCGTGATGTGCAACGGGGGCTTCGAGCGGTTTCTCGAGGGCCGAGGGGTCGCGCTCGAGCGCACGCCCGTGGGCGACAAGTACGTCGCCCGGAGGCTCGAGGAGACCCGGGCCCGGATCGGAGGGGAGCCGAGCGGGCACATCATCTTTCCAGAGCACGGACCCACCGGCGACGGTTTGGTGACGATGCTCGAACTGCTGCGCGTTTTGCGCCGCGAGGGCCGGCCCGCGTCGGCGTTCTACGAAGATTACACGTCTTGGCCCCAGGTGCTCATCAACGTTGCCGTCGCGAGGCGGGACGGATGGGAGGACGCCCAGGCCGTGCGCGCCGCAATGGTTCGCGGGGAAGCGCTCCTGGATGGCAGGGGCAGGATCGTCGTGCGGGCAAGCGGCACCCAACCCATGATTCGCGTGATGGTCGAGGCTGACGCGTACGCCATACGCGACGAGGTCGCCGATGCGATCGTGGACGCGATGCGGAGCGACCTTGGCGGCGAAATCTACAGCAAGGTGGACTTGACCCATGCTTTGGGCGATTGACGTCGGCAACACGCACACGGTGGTCGGCCTTTGGGACGGGCGGCAGTGGGCTGCGGTCTGGAGACGCTCCACCAACGCCTCGGATACCGAGGACGAGTTTGCGGCGTCGTTCGGGGGTCTTTGCGGCCTCACCGGGCTGCCGTTCGCTGCGGAAAGCGTGGTGTGCGCGTCCGTGGTGCCGGACGCCAACGCGTGTTGGGAGCGCTTCGCCGCGCGTTGGCTCGGCTGTCAGGCTCGGTTTCTTCGGTCGGGCGACGACGTGGGGCTCCGGGTGCTCTACCAGCCGCCGAGCGCGGTGGGGGCGGACCGCATCGCGAACGCCTTGGCGGCGTTGGCCATGGGGAAGCCGCCCATCATCGTGGTGGACTTTGGCACGGCGACCACGTTCGACGTCGTAGACGCGGATGGTGCCTACGCGGGCGGGTCGATCATGCCCGGCGTCGAAGTGTCTACCGACGCCCTGGTGGGCCGAACCGCCAAGTTGCCGCGGATTGAGTTGGTCGCGCCCGCACAAGCGCTGGGCCGCACGACGACCGAATCGCTCCAGTCGGGCATCGTGCTGGGTTACGCGGGTGGAATCGAGGCCGTCGCAACGCGCCTGTGTCGAGAAATCGGCGGAGGCGCCACCATTCTCGCCACCGGTGGATTGGGCGCTCTGTTCATGGACTTGTGCCCGTCGATCGAGAGGTACGAGCCGAACCTCACCCTCGATGGGCTCCGGCTGGCGCTACCGCACCTCGAAGCGGCCCGCTAGGTTCCTAAGCGTGTGCTCGTACGCTTGCGTGCTCGTGGACTCGCGGCCGCCGAGCCACGAGGCTCCCATGTTGAAGCGGATCCCGCTGGTGCCTGTCTGACGCGTGTACTTCGCGATCTTGCCGGCCAGCACCCAATCCGGGAGCGACTCGTCATCTCGGGAATCGAGAACAAGCGGCGCGACCAGCCGGATCCACTTGTCGATGGGCTGGAGATACGGGCGGTCGATCGGGGCGATCTTGTCCTCGAGGTTCAGCAAATGGCACACGTCGCGCAGGAACACGCTGGCGAACTTGGGTCCGACGCCCCGAATGTCCACGATACGATTGAACTCGGGTTCGAGACGCCCGGAGCGCACCACGGCGTCTCCGACCCACTGCGCCAGAGAGCCGACTCCATCGGCCCGGTAGATCTCCTGGGCGAGTTCCACGAGCCCGGCCACCGGCCCGTAGTTGAGTTCGGCATACGGCTTGCGCCCCGCCTCCTCGCACAGGCTCTGGAAGCACGCCCACACGCTGCGGCCGTCGGGTCGCTCGAGCAGAGGGCCGCCGCCGTCGGATTCAGCGTCGACCAAGGCCTTCCGGGCAATCGATCCCAGTTCGTTGCGGTCGCGTCCCCGTCGCAGGAACGCGTAGTGCCCCAGGCTGGCCGACAGGCTCGCATGGGGGTCGAGCAGGGCAGTTCGCGCAGCACTCAGGGATGGAAGAGCCTGCCCACAGAGTCGTCCAAGACTCTGCTGCAGGGTCTGTTCGATGTACCGGTCTGCCGGAGCACCCGCCAGAGCCCGCATCAGACTGCGGGCGGCAGGCGAGATTTCGACAAACGGCATGAGTTCGGGTGCGCGCCCCGGCGGTTCTAGAAGCGCGCGTCGGAAGCCAACAGGTTCAGCACGGGCAGCGTGGGAGTTTGGCGGCTTGCCCCGCCGGTGGTCCCCGCGTCACCCCGACGGATGCGGTAGAAGACCTGCCATCCGAACTCGAGAATCGGCACACGATTCGACCGCAAGTCGGCAAGCACGGACGCCAGCGCGTCCCCGTAGATGCCGACGGTCTTGCCGTCGCGGGTGGTTTCGTAAACGCTCTCGCCAGGCAGCGTGGCCTGTGACTGCGAGATCGACCCCACGAACGGCATCTCCATGCCGAAGTAGCGCCCTGCCACGACCGGACGGTTCGCCTCATAGAATGCGAAGATGCGAGCACCCTTCGACATGAACAGCTTGTAGAGTTCGGCCTTGGCGACCATGTTTGCGGACGATGAAGCGTCTTGCGCCTCGATGCCGGCAAGGAAGTCCTTGCCATCGAGGTTCACGCCCACTCCCGCAAAGAAGATCGTGACGGTGTTGTCCTGCTGAACACGCTCGGCCAGCGCCTTTGCGCTTGCGAGAATCTGGCCCGAAGTGGCGTTCACAACGAGGTCCACGTTGCCCTCGGGGTATCCCGCGTGGGTGACCAGCGCCTCGCGCACGCGGTTTGCGTCCGCTGCGCCGAACGACACCCGTCCGCCCTCGATTCGACCCTCGGTGTTGCCGATGACCAGCGCGTACTTGGTGGCAACGGGCGCCACGCGCCCAACGACGGGATTGGTGACCCCGCCCGAGGGGTTCGCCGATGCGGAGGTGCCCTCGCCAATGTCGCCGGCCTTCACGATGGTGGCGTCGCCACCGGCCTTAACGGCGGTCGTGCCGCCAACCGGCGCGGCAGCGGCGATGGCCGCAAGTTCGGTGGGATCCACGACTTCTGTGTCCACACGCCAGTTGGCCGTGCTGTTCGCAAACGCCTGGTCGAGTTGCTGGGCGCGCGCGGCGTCCGAGATCTCGACGTAGATCAGGTTCAAAAAGTAGAAGGTCTCCCGGCTCGTCTGTTTCTTGGCGAGCAGGGTCTCGAACTCGGTCGAGACCTGGCGCAGCGAGCGCGAGCGCTCATCGCCCGAGCCCATCTTGAGCGCGGCCTGGTAGCCGCAGTAGGCCGCCATGAAGTTGGCCGAATAGGGGGCGCCATTGCGCCAGCGTCGGCGCTCGGTGACCGGTCCCGGCAGCAGGGTGGCGCCGGAATAGTCCTCGGGGCGGTAGGCGCTCGCCTGTTGAAATGCCTGGCGAGCCTCCGACCAGCGCCCTGCGCGAGCGGAGGCAAGACCTGCCTCGTAAGAGGTGCTCCACGTTTGCGCGCCCGCAAAAGCCCCGAGCGCGAGCAGGAGCGTGGCTGCGACAACCCGTTGAATCGAACTGATCATGTCTACTTCTTCACCTTGTACGAGACGCTGATGCTGAAATCGCGGCCTCCAACCTCGGGGTCGCCCCAATTGACGTCAAACGCGACGTTTGAGCCGTTCGGGCGGAACCCGATGCCGTAGACCAAGCTGTTGCGGTCCCCAAAATGGTCGCCTGCGGACGGAATCCAGTTATAGCCGATTCGCACCGGCACCAGGCCCCACTCCGCGTTGTACGAGTACTCCAGGCCAAGTCCGAACGTGGTCTGCGCGTCCCGAGTTCCGCCGAACGGGCTGGGCCCGCCGCCGAACAGGTGCTGCGCTTCGCCGCCGAACACCAGGAAGTCTCGCCCGTGCCGCATGCCCTCGCGCCGTGATGCAAAGCCGAGGCTGATCTGCGCGGGGATTTTGTCGTAGAGATCGCTCGTGCCGGAATTCCCGGACAGGTTGATCTCGTTGCGCACGCTCAGGCCGACCATCGTGTTGGGCTGTCCCTTGGGCACGTACTGGATGCCTGCCACGAGGCCAAACCCCGTGCCGGTCCCCTCCACCTCCGCGTCCACGTTGCCGACGAGGTTGTTGCTAGAGTCGAACAGATCGCCGCGCCGGCTGTTGAGGATGCCGTTCCGGGCGTAGACCAGGCCAACGCCCCAGTTGAAGCTCTGCGCGGTGTTCGTCTTGCCAAACGAGAGGGTCACGAAATCGGTCCGCGACTTCAACAGCTCGTTGTAGTTGCGAACCATCAGAGCACCGCTCGACAGCCCCTGCGAAGTGCGCCGATCGTGCAGGTAGCCCCCAAGGGTCACGCCGAGTGCGACGGTTCCCTTCGAGGGATTCCCCGCGCGCAACGGCATCGCGAAGCCCGCGTGGGACAGCCCTTGTGGACCCTTGCCACCCTGCGTGCTGAACTGCTGCTGCGAAATCGGCGCGAACGGACCGGTGACGGTGGTGTTCGACTCGGGCAGATTTCGCACGACAACGCCCAACTGGCTCTTGTCGATGTATCCCAATCCTGCAGGGTTGTACAGACCGGACAACGTGTCGGCGCCGGTGATGTTTCCCGCGCCGCCCATGCCCATGGCCCGTCCTCCCGCGTCAAGCGCCGACAGGACATCGGGCACTTGGGCTAGCCCAGCGACCGGGAGGGCGACCAGCCCGACTAAGAACGAATATTTGCTTAACTTACTCATCCGCCGTCCTTCTGTCAGCGCCTAACGGAGCCTGACAATTACCTCTTGCGTCGCGGCGACGTTTCCGGCCTTGTCCCGGGCCGTCGCCACAATCTTGTACGCGTTGGGAAGCGAGGGCCGGTAGCGGATGCGACCGCTCCAGCGCAGGGTGTTCGATCCTGACGTGCGCGCCGAACTGCGGGCGACACGCGTGATGAAACTGCCAGTGAGGCTCCTTACGACCACGTCCACGCCGGTCACGTCGATCGAGGAGGTGGACACGTCCACGATATCCACGACGACCGACACGGTCGAGCGCCTCCGGAGGTTTGTGTCCAGGCGCGGGTACTGGATCGCTACGACCGGGCTCACGCGGTCCAAGGTCACGCTGATCGTCTGGGTCGATTCGTTGTCGGCTTGGTCCTTGACGCGGATCGTGATGGACTGCGAGCCGTCCTCCTCGATGCCGGAAGTGTCCCAGGTCACCGTAAACGCCTGCGTGCTGCCGGTGTTGTTGGGGATGTCCTCGTTGTTGATCTGGACCCGCCACTCCTTGACGTTGGTCTCGTCGAGCTCCACGCCGATTGCGACGAGGGGCCCGCGGACGAATGCGTTGTCGGTCGGGTTGACCTGAAGGAACTTGGGCTTGGTTCGGTCCAGCGTCACGTTGCGGGTGACCGGCGTATACGTCCGTCCCGGCTCCGTGGCCGTGATCACCAGCACGTAGGCGCCTTCGGGGTTGGAGGCGCTGAAGGTTAGCGCAAGGTTGTTGTCGATGTTTCCTTCGCTGTTGGGCGTGAAGCGACCCTCCACCTGGGTGGTTCCGCCTCCGGGGCCCGTCGCCACGACGCGGACCGTAACCTCTTGGACCGCGTTGCGGATCAAAAACCTGACCTGATTCGAGCTGCCCACAAACGCGCCCTCGGTGGGTGCCGTAACCGTAAGAGTCTGCGCGTGGGCGGCCAGCGTTGCGCACGCCGCGAACAATATTAGGATCGCCTTTCTCATCATCTTTCTACCTGTCCTCCAATCAAACGAAGCACACGTTACGCCAAAGCGTTCTATTCTCGCCCATTTAGGACGTACGAGTCAATGAATTGGGCGACGCCGAATGCCTGGTTTGTTCCCACAACCACGTGCGCGGCGCTCTTCACCGCCGGTTCTGCGTTGCCGACAGCCCCAGAAAGGCCGGCCCATTCCAGCATCGGCACATCGTTCAAATAGTCTCCAATTGCGGCCACATGTGCCCTTGAAATGCCCAGATCCTCGGCGACGGCTTGAAGGGCGGCACCCTTGTTTGCGCCCTTTGGCAAAAACTCAAGATATTCGCTCTCCGAGAGCGTGAGGTCCGCCTCTGCGCTCCAGGAGCATGCCGCGCACTCTTTGTGAAGCGACGCAATAACGCGCGGATCGGCGACGAACATCGCCTTCGTGACCTCGATCGACAGCGCGCCGTCCGCATCGAGAACCTCGCCCCGAACACCTGCGACGCGACTGAGGTAGAGGGCGCCCCAAGCGTCCTCCGACAGGAACACCAAGCGTTCCCGGCTGTAGAAGTGGAGGTGCAACTGGCGTTCCCACGCCATGGCGACGAGGGAGCGGCACAGGGAATCGGGAAGCGCGCGGTGAGACAGCTCGATTCCGGGTCTACGAAACACGTGCGCTCCGTTGCAGCAGATGAGCGGCCCGTCCAAATCGAGCGTCTCGGCGTGCGGGGTGACCCCGGCGATGTTCCGACCACTTGCGAGGACCACGTGGATTCCCGCGTCCACGCAACGCCGTATTGCCTGCCGGTTCGCGGGGGACACCCGACGGTCGGGTCCGAGAAGCGTTCCGTCGAGGTCGGTGGCGAGAAGGTGGATCGGCAAGGGTTCGGTCCTACGTAAAGGCGGGGGCGCAGCCAACCGAACATACCTGGTAGGAGCATTGCGCAGAGTGCACGTTCGACCCCAACCCGCATCCAACGCTTTTCGTGCCGCCGCCGCCGGGGTCGTCGCACCGGTCTGCACGGGCTCCCCTGCATCTTGGGGGTGCGCGTGGGCGAACTAGACGTTGGCAAGTATCTCGACCTGTTTCTCCAGGAGGCTGGCGAGCAGCTCGACGTGCTTGAGAGTCAGACCTTGGGCTTGGAGTCCGATGGGGACCTCAAGCGGGTGCAAGCGATGTTTCGTGCCGCGCACACCATCAAGGGAAGCAGCCGGGCCATGGGATTTGCGCACATCGCGGACCTCACGCACGAGATGGAGAACATCCTCGACGGCCTCCGCGACGGCACGCTCTCCCTCAGCCCGGAAATCGTCACCGAGTTGTTGCGGGGCAACGACCTCCTCGGCCAGCAGATGGAGGACGTGCGCTCGTTCGGCGAGACTTCCCGCGACCCCAGAGAACTCGTCGCGGCGCTGCGCGCATTGCAGCACGCAGGGGGTGAATCCACGCCTGGAGGAGCCATGCCGTTGCTCAAGGCGGAAATCGTGCTTGAGTCTACGTGCGCGCTGCGCTTTGCGAGCGCCCTCCTCGCCGTCCAGCGGGCCGAGGAGGTTGGGGAGCTGGTCCGTACCGTGCCGGATCGCGAGGCGCTGGAAGACGAACGTTTTGAGGACCGGTTTGAAATTTGGTTCATGTGCGACGAGTCCCCCGAGGCTCTGGCCGAACTCTTTCTGAGCGTGGGGGACGTCGCGTCCTGCACCGTCGTCCCCGCGGCTCTCCCCACGGAGTGCCCCGTCGTTACCAAGCCCATTCCCATGCAACAAGCCCAGTCCGCACCCTCGACCGCCACGCGCAGACCCGACACCGGCCCCTCCGTGCGGGTGGACGTGTCTCGAATGGACGAGTTGATGGACCTTGTCGGGGAGTTGGTCATCGACCGCACGCGCCTGGCCCAGTTGGGGGCGAGTATTAGCGCGCGTCATCCGGGAGAGGAGGGCGTCGAGCAACTTCAAGAGACCGTGGCTCACTTCGGGCGCGTGACCAGCGGCCTACAGGAGAGCATTCTGAAGGTGCGGATGCTGCCGATCGAAACGGTGTTCAGCCGGTTCCCGCGCACGGTTCGCGACCTTGCGGCCAACCTGCACAAGGACGTGGTGTTGGAGATGCGCGGGGGCGACACCGAGATCGACCGCAGCGTGTTGGAGATCATCGGGGATCCGATCCTGCACATCCTTCGCAACTGCCTCGATCACGGCATCGAATCCCCCGATTTCCGCGTGAACGCCGGCAAGAACGCGCGGGGAACCGTCCACCTGTCCGCCCGCCACAGCGAGGGACAGATCATCATCGACATCGAGGACGACGGTGGGGGCATCGATGTCGAGCGCGTCAAAGCGAAGGCCGTCGAGCGCGGAATCATCGATGGTGCGCAGGCGGCGTCGCTGTCTGAGCAGGATGCGGTCAACCTCGTGTTTTCGAGCGGCCTGAGCACCGCGACGGACGTCAGCGACGTCAGCGGACGCGGCGTGGGCATGGACATCGTCAAGGCCAACATTCAGCGGCTCGGCGGCATGATCGACGTCCAGACCCGCCTCGGCAAGGGAACGCGCTTCACATTTCGCCTGCCCCTGACTCTGGCCATTATTCGGGGCCTGCTGGTGCGGGTTGCGCGAAGCACGTTTGTGGTTCCTCTTGGCAGCATCGTCGAGACGCTCCTCGTCAAGGAAGCCGCAATCCAAACCTTGCCGCGCAACGAGGTGTTGGTGATTCGGGGGTCCATCACCCCGCTGATTCGACTTCGCCGGGTGTTTCAGTCCCAGTTCGCAAACGAGCCGGAACCCGAATCCGACAAGCGCTACATCGTCGTGATCGGTGTTGCCGACCAGCGGGTGGGCCTGGTCGTCGATGGCTTGGCGGGCGAGCAGGAAGTGGTCATCAAGAGCTTGACGTCCAACTGTTCCGAACCCGAGGGCGTCAGTGGGGCCACGAACTTGGGGGACGGCACCGTCGCACTGATCGTCGATGTGAACAGTCTCGTGGCGCGGGAGGCCGCGTAATGGCCGCTCCCCGGATTACCGCGGAATTCGTGCGCGATCTCGTCATGCGGGGCATGCACGACCTTCCACCGCTCTCCGATGTCGTGACGAAGACGTTGGAGGCGACCGAGCGCGAATCCGCGACCTCCGGCGAGATCGAGCGGCTCGTGTCCACCGACGCAGCCCTCGCGGCAAAGATCCTGCGGGTGGTCAACTCGGCTTACTATGGCCTTTCGGGGGAGGTCGTGAGCCTCAGCCAGGCCGTTGTGGTGCTGGGAATGCAACAGATCCGCAATCTGGTGCTCAGCGTGAGCGTGCTGGGCCTTCTCAAGAGCAAGACCCCCGAAATGCAGGCCGCGCAGCAGAAGTTGTGGATGCACTCGTTCGCCTCCGCCGCCTGTGCCCAGGCCATTTCCCGCGTGTTCAAGTTCGGCCCCCGAGATGCCGAGGCGGCGTACACCGCCGGACTACTGCACGAGATCGGCAAGTTGTATCTGTTCAGCGCGTTGACGGACATGTACATCGTGTTTTGCGAGGAAGCCGCGCAAACGGGAATCGCCCTCGGAGTGCGGGAACGGGAGGAATTCGGGCTGGGGCACGACGAGATCGGGGGAATGCTGGCCGATCGTTGGCACTTCCCGCAGACCCTGCGCGACCTCATTGCAACGCACGAAGGCCCCTTTGAGCCGGGAACCGACCCGCTGTTGCTGGCAGTCCACGCGTCGGATCGACTGACGGCCCCCCCGTACGACGGCGAGAGCCGCGCAGCGCTGATGGACCCCGTCGCCGAGGCCTGGCTGAACTCCGTCCCCGGGGCCCGAGAAACGGTCGTCGTCGAAATGGAAGCAAAGATCGCAGAGGCTTCCGAACTGTACGGAGTGTTGCTCCAATAGGAACGAACAAGAGATGAGCCTTTCAGGAATCACAATAAGCGGACTGAGTTCCGGAATCGACACGGATGGGCTGATCCAGCGCCTCCTGCAGGTCGAGGCGATCCCAATCCAGCGCCTCAAACTCCAACAGGCTCAGCTCAACAGCCGCTCGAGCGTGCTTCAACAGCTGCGCAGCCAGATGACCTCGCTGTCTACGAACGCAGCGGGCCTGAACAGCCTGGGTGCGTTCAATCCCATGCAGGCCAAGTCCAGCGACATTCTGGTCGCGTCGTTGACCGCAAACTCGAACGCGGCTGCGGGCACCTACCAGCTCGCCGTATCGTTCCTGGCGCAGGCGAACAAGATCGCCTCCGCCGCGCAGACGGACGCGACCTCCGCCTTGAGCCTGGTGGGGCAGCTCGTCGTGAACGGCGTGTCGGTCGATGTCGGCGCCTCGGACTCCCTGACCGCGATCGCGCAGAAGATCACCAACGCCAACTCTGGGGTGAGTGCCAGCGTGATCGACGGGGGCACCGGCAACGCCTACCTCACCCTCACCGCGTCGTTCACCGGCGCCACCAGCAAGGTCCAGGTTGCGGATCTCACCGGGACCGTCGCACAGTCTCTTGGACTCCTCAGCGGCGCGTCGGCGGTCCGCGAGGCCATCACGAACGGTGCAACGAGTTACGGGTTCACGTCCAACACCACCACGGTTGCCTCGATGATGGGAGCGACCGGGTTGCCGGCGGGCGTGGCGACGATCAACGGCGTCGGGGTGGCGATCGATTTCAACACAGACTCGCTTCAGGGGATCGCGGACAAGATCAACGCGGGTGGGACCGGCGCGACCGCCCTCGTCCGCTCAGCGACGGTCAACGGCAAGACGGTCTACAAATTGGATATTACCGGGGCTTCGACTCCGACCTTCGCCGAGACGAACGGCGCGTTGAGCGGAATCGGCATCCTGCAGCAGCCGTTCGGCTCCCAACTTGTCGCGGCTCAGAGCGCACAGTACACACTCGACAGCATCGCGCTGACCAGCGAGTCCAACACGATCACGACGGTCATTCCCGGCGCGACTCTGACGCTGCTTTCCGCCGACGCCACCACGCCGAAGACATCTTCGCTGACCCTCTCGCGGGACACGGAGGCCATCAAGACCACCGTCCAGGGATTTGTGGACTCCTTCAACGGTGTGATCGACTTCATCAAGCAGAACAGCACCTTCGACAAGGACACGTTTGCCTCGGGCGCGCTGTTTGGTGATCCAGTTTCGCGCCAGGCGGAGTCCGGCATCACCGACTTGCTGTTCAACAACGTGTCGGGACTGACCGGCACTTACACCAACCTCACCCAATTGGGGTTCTCTTTGGACGAGGACGGCAAACTCAGCTTCGACCAGGCCGCATTCGACACCGCACTCGCGACGGACCCGGTGGCCGTCAGCGCGGTGTTCCGCTCTGTGGGTACGGGCTCGAACAACTCGATCGCGTACGTTTCGAGCAGCAGCAAGACGCTCGCTTCGGGCACGTCGGCCTACAACGTGAACATCACCCAGGCGGCTCGCCTCGGCTCGTACACCGGCGCCGTTGCCCAGACGTCGGCCAGCACGGATCTTGAGACCTTGACGTTCGACGGTGGCCTGCTCGGAAGCACCCCCTACCAGTTGGTGTTGCCGATTGGGAGCACCGCGGCTAGCACCGTCAGCCGCATCAACTCGGACGCGAGGCTCAAGGACCTCGTCGAGGCGAGCCTGTCCGGGGGCATGTTGACCATCACGGGGAAGAAGTACGGCACGACCAACGCCTTCACCGTCGAGAGCACGATGATCGCGGCCGCCGACAACAGCGGCATCGGCATCGGACAGCCGGGAACGACCGTGGCGGCGCTCAACGTTGCCGGCACGATCAACGACGAAGCCGCGACAGGCAACGGCCAGTTCCTCGTGGGCAACACCGGGAACGCGAACACGGAGGGCCTCCAGATCCAGTACACCGGCACCGACACCGGCCTGGTGGGCACGATCAAGTTCACCAAGGGGATCGCCGCGCAGATGACCGACTCGGTGTTCACCTTCACCGACAGCGTCAACGGCCTTCTGTCCAGCACCGATACCGCGATCCAAGAGCAGGTCGCCTCGATTCAACAGTCGATCACCGATATCGAGGAGCGACTGACAAGGCGTGAAACAGAGCTCCGTCTGCGCTTTTCCCAGATGGAGCAGGCAATCGCCGACGCCCAAGCCCAAGGCGCACGCCTCACCGCCCTGATGGGCAGCTAGGCCAAGGTGGCTTCCGCGTCTCGCGGATTCCGACGGGCGGGCCCCCGGTCTCGGCGGCTCGGGTTTCATCGCTGGTAGTGTCGCCCCCCTCGTAGCCGCGATCGTCCCGGTTGTCGGTCCGGCCCCACAGCCGACATTCGCGACGAATCCCGTGCCACCCCCGTGTCGGGGGTGCGTCAGGTTCGCGGGCACGGCCCAAAAGGTCAATGTTCGCCTACGATGCGAAGGGGAGACCCACGAACGTGTGGAAGCTCCAGAAGACCACGCCGGCCTGGGCCTACGTGCAGACGCAGACGACGTACGGCCCCGACCAGGCCCCGACGTGGGGCGCCGCGTCGAGCGTCGTTGAAGACTTCGGCGGCATAGGCCGCACGACCCAGACCCTGGAGTACGACACCATCGGCCGCGCCACACAGGTGCAGGACGCGTC
>CAYJMZ010000014.1:0-11239 GCA_964370995.1 uncultured Fimbriimonadaceae bacterium
CTCGACAGCTGAAGCTACCGAGGCATGAGGTCGGGGCTATTTGGACTGGATTGGGTGCAGGGGCGGTAACATCCCACGGCGCGTGCGGCTGTAGCTCAGTGGATAGAGCGCTTCCCTCCGGAGGAAGAAGTCGGGGGTTCGAATCCCTTCAGCCGCGCCAAGCTTCAATCCCGCGCAGGCTGCACTTGGGCGCTGTTTGGTAGGATGCGGAGAAGCCATGCGGATCGGCATCGTCGGATACGGGCGCTTCGGAAGGGCGTTTGGGGGGTTCTTGCAGGAGTCGGGCGTCACGCACCGTGCGCACGATCCGTGGGCGAACATTCCCGACGGCGTGCGGGCGTCCTCGCTGGTGGAGATCGCCGCGACTTCCGACCTCGTGGTGGTCGCGGTTCCGGTCGTCGCCATCCGCGCTTGCCTTGAGGAGTTGCTGCCGCACCTGCGTCCATCGCACACGGTGATCGACGTGGGCAGCGTCAAGGTTGGCCCGGCCGAGTGCTTGGACAGCGTGCTCGGCGAGGCCGTCCCCTGGGTGCCGACCCACCCCCTGTTCGGCCCCACGAGCATGGCGCTGGGGGAGCGTCCGCTGCGGGTCGTGGTGTGCCCCAGCCCGCGGCACCCCGAGGCGTTCCAGCGGGTCGTGGGGTTCTTCCGAGGGCTCGGGTGCCACACGATCGAGCAGGACCCTCGGGCACACGACCGCCTGATGGCCGAGACGCACGCTCTGACGTTCTTCGTGGCCAAGGGGATGCTCGATGCGGGCGCCGGCGAGGGGGAGGAGTTCACGCCGCCCTCGTTCCAGGCCATCGCACGTACGATCGAGACGGTGCGCTCGGACGCGGGCCACCTCTACAGCGCCATCCAGCGGGAGAACCCGTTCGCGGCAGACGCACGGCGAAGGCTCCTCGACGCGCTCGTGCAGGCCGACCAGGAGCTGTCGCGCGTTGCCGAGCCCACCGGACAGGCCCAGCCTGCAATTCCCGACCTCGGCGCCGAAGCGCCCGGTCTGCGCGAAACGCGGGAGCTGATCGACGAGGTGGACCACGAACTGGTCTCGCTCCTCGGGCAAAGGCTGCTGCTGGCGGCCCGGGCCGGACGGGCAAAGGCCGACCACGGGGCGGTGGTGTTCGACCCCGCGCGCGAGGCCGCGTTGATGAACGAGCGAAAGGCTTGGGGAGACGAGCACGGGATCGACCCGGCGGCGGTTTCGGACGTCTTCGACGCCATTCTGCGCTGCTCGCGCCGGGCGCAGAGCTAGCGGCGGTCCGCTTCAAGGGGGCGACGGCAGTGGGGAGAAGCCGCCGTCCTGCTCGTGCGGATCTACACTGGGGCGATGGCATCCTTGGGCACCAACCTCGTCGCGGCCCTTCGCAGCCTGCACGAACAGCGCCAGCGCTCGTTGCTCAGCGCGTTGGGGATCATGGTCGGGTGCCTTGCGATCGTGCTCCTGGTGAGCATCGCCCGCGGGGTCCAGAAAGACATCGGCGGCCAGGTCGAGGACCTCGGAATCAACCTCTTGGTCGTGCTTCCCTTCCGCGCGGAGGGCGATTCGATGTTCGTGCCAGGGGCTGCGGGCCTGAGCTACCTGCGGTACGAAGACGTGGAGCGCGTGCGCCGCGTGCCGGGCGTGCGGGCCGCCGCGCCGTTCACGTTCGTGGGCGGCAGCATCCGGTCCACCGGGTCCACCAGCCCCACCACGCTCGTCATCGCCACCGGAGCGGATTGGTTTTCGATGCGGGCAACGCAGATGGCTGCCGGGCGCGTGTTCCACACCGGTGAGGAGAGGCAAGCGGTTTGCGTCCTCGGGGCGATCGCCAAGAGAAACCTCTTCGGCAGCCGCGACGCGGTCGGTGCCAAGGTCACGATCAACGGAAGCGCGTACACGGTTCTCGGCGTGACAGAGGACGCCAAGGCCCAGGACAGCATGTTTTCAAGCGCGGGGAGCTTCGCAAACGTGGCGTACGTGCCCCACGGGCGCTTCCGCAGCCAATCCCTTGACCCGCAGCTGCACCGCATCATGGTCCAGACGCGGCCCGACGTGGAGCCCGCGTCCCTGGTTCGCGCGGTCGATGCGGCCCTTGGGAAACGACTGGAGCCCGCAATGTATTCGGTGAAGACCCAGGAGGACCTCCTGAAGCTCGTGTTCAAGATCCTCGACATCCTCACGTGGCTCCTGACGGGCCTCACGTCGATCGCACTGTTCGAGGGCGGGGTCGGCATCATGACGGTGATGCTGATGTCCGTTCGGGAGCGCACGGTAGAGATTGGACTGCGAAAGTCGGTAGGTGCCCGTCGGGGCGACATCTTCGTGCAATTCCTGTTCGAGTCGCTGTTGCTGTCTGCCCTCGGAGGGGCCACGGGGCTGGCTTTGGGCACCGTTGTGTGCGCCGTTCTCGGTTACGCCACCCCCATCAAGCCCCTGATCGAAACCTCCACGGTGACCCTTGCGCTGGGTACGAGCACCCTCGTAGGGGCCTTTTTCGGCATCCTTCCCGCAGCACGTGCCGCACGCCAAGACCCTGCCGCAGCCCTCCGAAGCGCATAAATCTGCCAGAACCTCGAACTTTTTTGAACCAAGATGGTCAAAGTTGTGTGCAACCCCTTTGCATTCGGGTTGTTTTCATCGTATGATCCATTGAGATTGACCGTCGTCTTGGCGGTCGTTAGGAGGTGGGTATGAAAAAAGCATTTACCCTTATTGAACTTCTTGTAGTCATTGCCATCATCGCTATCCTGGCTGCGATCCTGTTCCCGGTCTTCGCTCAGGCGAAGGAAGCCGCGAAGCAGACGCACTGCGTCAGCAACACGAAACAGACGGCCCTCGCAGGCCTGATGTATGCGGGGGACTATGACGACGTGCTGCCGCGCCATGATAACAATGGTTCGTGTCTGTACGGCAACAATCCGTGCTCGACGCCGGACTGGGGCGACTTCACGATCCCGGCTGCGGGCGTGAATGCGGTCAAGGGAGCCATGTATTTTGGCGCTCTCCAGCCGTACATCAAGAACATCGACATGTCGATCTGTCCGACCATCGGCCGCACGAAGTGGGCGACGGCGTTCCAAACCGTCACCGACGTGACGTGGGGCGGCGCGTACAATTCGTCGTACGAGGACTACTACTACGACACCATGGGCCAAATGGCCGTCAACATCCTGTTGGTGGACTACGGTCCCACTTTGTCCGCAACCAACGGTCGCGTTGGCAGGGTGTGGGGCCGCCTAGGCCAGGTCGCCCGGATCTCCGAGTGCATCATGTTCGTTGCTGAGAGTGCATGGGACTGGCAGCCATCCGCGGCAGTCGGTCTCGGTAACGGCGGCGTCTGGCCGTCCATGCCGAACTCGGCTTGCTGGTCCAACTCGGTTGAAGGCTGGACCCGCTACGCCCACAAGGGCAAGAACGGCTCCTGGCCGGCTGCCGACCCCAACCGGGCGACGCGCAACCCTCACTTCCAGGGTCTTGCGGTCTTCGCGTTCACCGACGGTCACTCCAAGGCCATGAAGTTCCTCGAAGCCGAGAAGTGCGTTCCGACGCCTGCCGGCACATCGTGGAAGCGTGGAGTGGATGGATCGATCATCGACCTCGTGTACTACCCGTACTGGGTGCCCGAGCTCTAGGCTCAACACTCGAAGGGGGAGCCAATCGGCTCCCCCTTTTTTCGCTTGATGGAGAACTTGATGAAACTTTTCTGTTCGATGCTTCTGGCCACTGTTTTCTTCTCCGTACTGATCGGCACGGCGGGGTGCACCCAGCCTGCGGGCGGCGGCCCGGTTCCTGAGGCAAACGCTGCTGGCGACCCGTCACAGACGCCAAAGGGGTCCGAAGCCATGTCCGATGACCCCAAGTCGATGCGCAAGAGCGGCAAGGTTGGCTCGCCGACCGGCGGAGACGGCCTCTAGGGTTCCATGACACGATCTCCGTGGACGTGGGTCGGACTGTTGGCTCTCATCGGCCTCTTGGCCCTTGCCTATGTTGCGTTCGAGCCTGGTGGTGGGGGCAACGATCGTGCCCTCCTTGAGGCTTCTAAGGCGGGCGACCTCGCCAAAGTCAAGGCTTTGGTCGAGGCGGGGGCCAACGTGAACTTCCAAAGCTCCGATCCAAAATGGAAGCAGTGGACGGGCCAAGAGCCCGACCCTTACGGTGGCTACTCAGCCTTGCACGAGGCTGCTGAATGGGCGCGGGTGGACGTGATCGAGTATCTGCTGTCCAAGGGGGCGAAGATTGATTCTCGCAACCGTTGGGGCAGCACACCGCTGATGATGGCGGTGGCCGTTGGGTCGAAGGAGGGCACTGTGCTCCTGTTGGCCAAAGGGGCAGACCCCAAGATCATCAACGACGCCGGGAAGGGGGTGCTCGCGTTTGCCAACAAGCGCATGATGAACCCCAACGCCCAGGAGATCCTCGATATCTGCAAGGCGGCTGGCGCCACACAGTAGGCCAGCCCTCCGCTTGGCAAGGGGTCCCGCATCTCATCTGGGAGTTGCGGGACCCCTTGTTGTTGCCCCACCCGCTGTCAATCCCGATTTTCACCAGTTTTGGGCCCGTCCCCGCCGATTGGTGCATCCCGTGCCCTGATCGTTCATCGTCCGCCAAGGAATTTGAACCAATGAAGCGTCGCGCATTTACCCTGACCGAAGTGATGGTCGTCGTTCTGATCATCGCCATCATCGCCGCCATCGCCGTTCCACAGTGGGTCACCGCTCGTGGCCGCTCCCAGCAGAAGGTCTGCATGACCCAACTGCGGGAGATGGAGTCCGCCAAGGAGATGTTCGCCACCGAGAGCCGCCTATCGGCCGGCGACACCGTGGTGATGGCCGACATCTTCCCGAGCTACCTCCAGGGAACCGCCGCGCCGCAATGCCCCGGTGGCGGCACCTATACGCTGCAGACGGTCGGCACGACCCCGACGTGCTCGCTCGGCAACGCCGCACAGAATCCGCACAAGATCGACTGAGGTCGTCGTTCGTCGTTCGTCGTTCGTCGTTCGTCTTTCGTGGCCCCTCACCCCCTGCCCCCTCTCCCCCGGAGGTGAGAGGGGGTTCTACTCCGCGACACGCGCCAGGAAGGCCTCGACCGACATTGCGCCCAGATCGCCCTCCTGCCTGCAACGAACCCCGACGGTGCCGGCCTCGATATCGCGGTCCCCGAGGATCAGCATGTAGGGGACCTTCTGCATCTGGTTCTCGCGGATCTTCTTGCCCAGGGTCTCGCGCCGATCGTCGAGCGACACGCGGAACTTCGTGCCGGGCGTGTCGGTGTAGCCGCGAAGGCGGTCCGCCAGGGCTTGCGCCGCTTCGACGTGGCGGTCCGCGATGGGTAGGATCGCGATCTGAACCGGCGCCAGCCAGAACGGGAACGCGCCGGCATACTGCTCGGTGAGCAACCCGATCATACGCTCCAGCGAGCCGAAGGGCGCCCGGTGGATCATGATCGGCCGGTGCGGCTTGCTGTCCTCGCCGATGTACTCGAGCTCGAACCGTTCGGGGAGGTTGTAATCCACCTGCACGGTGCCCATCTGCCAATCCCTTCCGAGGGCATCTTTGATGATCAGGTCCAGCTTGGGGCCGTAGAACGCAGCGTCGCCCACGGACAGCTCGTACTCCATGCCCATTTCCTGGCAAGCCTGCTCGATGGCCTCGGTGGCCTGAACCCAGTTGTCGTCGTGGCCCACGTATTTGTCCGACGCGGGGTCCTTCGTGCCGAGACGAGCACGGTAGTCCGTCAGGCCGAGACGCTTGAGCACGACCATCATGAGATCCACAACGCCCTTGAACTCGTCGAGCAGCTGGTCGGGGCGCACGAACAGGTGCGCGTCGTCCTGCGTGAACCCGCGGGCGCGCAGGATGCCGGTGACTTCCCCGCTCTGCTCGTAGCGGTGCACGGTGCCAAACTCGGCGTACCGGATGGGCAGGTCGCGGTAAGAGCGCATCTGCGACGCGTAGATCTCGATGTGGAACGGGCAGTTCATGGGCTTGAGGATGAAGGTCTCCTTCTCCTCGTCCTCCATGAACGGGAACATCTTGTCCTTGAACGTGAGGATGTGTCCGGACTTCTCATACAGCCGCATTGAGGCGATCTGCGGGGTCACGACGGGCTCGTAGCCGCGCTTGAGCTGCTCGCTCTTGAGAAAGTCCGTCATCGTTTCCCGCAACGTGGCGCCCTTCGGCAGCCAAAGGGCAAGCCCAGGTCCCACCCGCGGTGAGAACATGAACAGCCCAAGTTCGCGTCCAAGCAGCCGGTGATCGCGCTTGCGAGCCTCCTCGAGGTTGTGCAGGTGCGTTTCCAATTCCTCCTTGGACTCGAAGGCCGTGCCGTAGATGCGCGTGAGCTGCTTGTTCTTGACGTCGCCGCGCCAGTACGCGCCCGCGATCGACATCAGCTTGAAGTGCTTGAGTTCGACCGTGTTCTCGACGTGCGGGCCTCGGCACAGGTCGATGAACCGCCGCTGCTTGCCCTGCTTGTCCACCATCTGCTGGTCGTAGAAGGACACGTCTTCACCCTCGGGAACGGCATCGAGGAGCTGCAGCTTGTAGAGCGCGGTGTCTGGTCCTTGGCCGAGGGAGCACTCCTCAAGGATCACGGTTCGGGCCTCGTCGCGGGTGGCGACCACGCGCCGAACAATCGGTTGTTTGAGGTTGGCGAGCTCGCGCATCCGGTGCTCGATCTTGCCAAGATCCTCCTCGCGCAGGGGCACACCGAGGTCGACGTCGTAGTAGAAACCGTTCTCGATCGGGGGACCAATCGCAAGCTTCACGCCGGGAAAGAGTTCGGTGAGCGCCTGCGCCATCAGGTGGGCGGCGGAGTGGCGAAGCTTGTAAAGATGCGACTGTTCGTAAGGAATGTTCATGAAGGCGACCTCCCAGACCAAGGGATCGTGTTGTCGAAAACCCATTATGGCGGCTATCGGAATCATTTTCGCGCCCCCCACCCCCCGGGTCCGCGCTTTCACCCCCCGCGCCGCGGCCCCGCCCCCCGGCAACGCCCCAACCGGGTGTGCCCGCACTCTAAAATGGAAAGGCCCCATGACGATTTGCCGCTCCCAGGAACCCCCGCACGTCCCCAACCGTCGTACATCCGTGATCCGCGTAACCGCTGTTGTGCTGGCCGCACTTGCCGCCGGCGGTGCTTGGGCTCAAGCGAGCTCCGCAGACGTGGCCGTGGGCGAGGCCCTCGCCCGTTTGCGAACGTCGGGCGATTTATGGGTCCAGCTTTCGGGGACCGACTCGATGGACAGTACCGTGTCGCCCGTGGTCACCGACCTGTCTTGGTCCCGCCGTTTCCTTCCCACGGGGCAACTCAACGTCCGGCTCGACGTGCGTTCGTTCCGAAACGGGGCCCTGGCCGCCCAGACCGTCGGCGATGGAAAGACCGTCTGGCGCCTCGACGTTGCGCCGAACACATTCGCCGCCCAGCTGTACGGCACCGAAGCCGGAGGGGTGCCGCCGACGTACCTGTCGACGCTGCTGCAGACCTTTACCTCGGTGTCCGATGGCCCGGACGCGAGCCTCGCCCGTCTCGTGCGAGAAACCTACGGCGGTTCATCGGCCCGATTCACGCAGTGGATGCCCGCGTGCCTGACGCCCCGCCTGCTAAACGCGGGAACCGTGAATGACCCCAACGTGCCCGGGCGCAAGTTTGTGGCTGGGCCAACGGTCGAGTACGCGATCTATTCGGCCCGACTTCCGGCATCTGACCGTGTGCTGGCCTTTGAGTTGGGTCGGGACGCGGCGCCCCAGGCACCCAACTACCGGCTAACGAAGGTCTTCTATTCGGAGCGGGGGCCGGTCGGCAACCGAACGCGCCTGCTCGAATGGACGGTCAGCCTTTCCCCCGGAACGTTGCCCGGGTATGCCACCTTTGCGTTCACGATCCCCCCGGGAGCCCGCCCGGTGCCCATCCGAAGGCCCGGCGGGTAAAGGGGGCGACGGCGCATCGGGGGGCTCGCCTGTGCTAGAATGTGGCCTGAATCAAGACAGGGTTCTAGACCAGAAATGAGCGAAGACATCAAAGACAAAGGCAGCGAAGAGCGCCCAAGAGGCGGGTTCACCCGTGACAAGGACGCCGCCATGGGCGAGGACCGCCGCTTCAAGAGCAAGCGCCGCCGCAAGGTGAGCTACCTCACGATCAACAAGATTTTCACCGTGGACTACAAAGATGTCGCGCTCCTCAAGCGGTTCATCAACGACCGCGGCAAGATCCTCCCCAGCCGCCAGAGCGGCAACACGGCCAAGCAGCAGCGGATGATCGCCAGCGCCATCCGCAAAGCGCGCGAGATGGCCCTGATTCCGTTCGTGGTCGCCGAGATGAGCACGGAGCGGCGCGAGTACATGCCCCGGCGCGATCGGCCGTCCCCCCGCTACGATCGGGACCGCGACTAAGGCCTCCTGCCCTCCCTTTTCAGGGCCTCTGGTACACCGCCTTTCCATGCCTCCGCAGCCCCTGCTGTGGAGGGCTCAAACCCAGCCTTGGAACGGGATGCGCCCTCCACAGCGTGGCTGCGAAGGCATGCAATCTCGAATGCGCCCTCAGACGATCCCGCTTCGGAGGAGGTCTTTGAGCACGAGCAGGCCCACCATGCGTCCACTTTCGAGCACGGGCATTTCGCCGATCTTCGCGGGGAGGTTCTGGAACACCTCGAGGGCCTCCATCGCGAGCAGGTCGGACTCGATTGTGCGAGGGCCGTGGGTCATGAGGTCTTCCGCGTGCCCCGCGCCGGGGTGAAGGTTCTTGAGGAAGTACCGGCGCAGGTCGCCGTCGCTGATCACCCCCAACAGGTGCTGGGCGTCGTCGAGAACGCAAGCGGCACCAACGCCAGCCTGCGTCATTCGCCGCATCACTTCGAGCACTTCGTCCCCCCGGGCCACCACGGCCATATCCGCCCCCGTGCGCATCACGTCGGGCACGCGCAGGAGTAACCGCTTGCCCAGGGTGCCGCTGGGATGAAACCGCGCGAACTCTTCACGCGTGAAGGACCGGCTTTCCATCACCGCTACCGCCAAGGCGTCGCTCAGGGCGAGCATCGCCGTGGTGCTGGTCGTCGGGGCGAGGTTGTTCGGGCATGCCTCGCGCGTCACGTGGGTGCACAGCACGAGATCCGCCAGGCGGCCCGCACTCGAATCCGGCCTCCCCGTGATCAGCACGGTGCGGGCCCCGATTGCCTTCAGAGGCGGGAAGAGCGCGACCAACTCGTCGGTCTCACCGCTGTGGCTGTACAGGAGCACGATGTCGTTCTGGGTCACCATCCCGAGGTCCCCGTGCACGGCCTCGGCGGCATGGAGGAACAGGCTGGGGGTGCCCGTGCTGCTCAGGGTGCCCGCGGTCTTGCGTGCGATGTGCCCCGACTTCCCCACCCCGCACGTGATGACGCGCCCGGGGCACGCGAGGAACCACTCGACCGCCTGCGCAGTATTCGCATCGAGCGAGTCCGCCAGCGTCCGCAAAGCCTCGGCTTCTTCGTTCAGTACCCGCTTCAGCGTTTCGAGGCACATGGGGCGAGTGTACCGGGGGAAGTGTTGAGTGTTAAGGGTTAAGTGTTTAGGTCCGGACTCAACACTCAACACTCAACACTCAACACTCAACACTCAACACTTCCCCAGAATGGTTTTGCCAAACAGCGAGGCTATCCACTCGACGGCGGTGGTGGCGGTCTGGTTGTTCGTGTCGAACAGGGGGTTGGTCTCCACGAGGTCCAGGCCGGCCAGCGTGTAGTGGCCCCCGTCCAGCTTCTCGCGGAGCAACTCGGCGCACAGGTGGGCTTCGCGGTATGTCAGGCCACCGCGGACCGCCGTGCCCGTTCCGGGTGCCAGCACGGGATCGAGCGAGTCCACGTCGAAGCTGACCCAGAGCGCGGTCGCGCCCGACTGGCGCATCCACGCGTCGAACCGGTCGAGTGTGCCCACCAGGCCGCGCCGATCGACGTCCTGCATCGTCGCGGGGAAGCAGCCCTCGAACGACCGAACCAGTGCTTGCTCGCCCGGATCCACATCGCGCAGGCCAAGCCAGGCCACGCGGTCTGGCCTGAGCCGCCGCTCGCCGACCATCGCGCCCCGCAACGCAAGCCACTCGCGCTCCTTTGTGCCTTCAGAGCCGCTCTCTTGCCCGGTGAGCACGGCTAGCGGCATTCCGTGCAGGTTGCCCGAGGGAGAGGTCGCCGGGGTGTTCAGGTCTGCGTGGGCATCGATCCAGAGCACGGCGAGGCGATCGCCGTGGTGTTCGAGCGCCGCCGCGACCGAAGCGATGGACAGCGTGTGTTCGCCCCCGATGAGCAAGGGAATTCGGCCCGCCCGGAGGGAACTCTGTGTACGCGATCGCAGGGCACCGAGGAACGATGCGACGGGTTCGAAGTTGCGCAGTCCGCCGGGGGCGGTGCGTTCTCGTCCGAACGTCAGGTCGCCGCCGTCCTCGACCCTCTGGCCGAGCACCTCCAAGGTCTCGACAAGCCCGGCAAGCCTCACGGCGGCCGGCCCAAGGCGGGTGCCCCGGCGCTTGCCGCTCAGGTCGAGTGGGGCTCCGATGATGTCGATCACGGGGTCAGTCTACTCGCGCGCGAGTACACTTCCCCACATGCCGGACACCGTGGGAATCGTCGCGATTCAGGGCGATTTTGAGAAGCACGCCGCGGCGGTCCGCAAGTGCGACACCCACGCGATCGTCCGCGAAATCCGCACACCCGAGCAGTTGGAGGGCGTGGATCGCGTGATCCTCCCGGGAGGAGAGAGCACGACGGTCGGCCTGCTTATGGAGCGCTACGGGCTCGGGGCTGCCTTGCGCGAGCGCGCGGCAGACGGCACGCCGATGTGGGGAACGTGCATGGGCATGATCCTCATGGCGCACGCCGTGATCGGCCGCGACCAGTACACGCTCGACGTGCTGGACATCGACGTCGAGCGCAACGCGTTCGGCGCCCAGGTGCACAGTTTTGAGGACAGGGTACGTGTCGAGGGTCTGGCGGCCCCCGTAACCGGCGTGTTCATCCGCGCGCCGATCGTCGTGCGCACGGGCCCCGAAGTCGAGGTGCTCGGCCGGTACGAGGGCCATGTCGTGGCGGTGCGCCAGGGGATGCTGCTCGCAACGTCGTTCCACCCCGAACTGACCGAAGACACGCGCATGCACGCGTGGTTTCTGCGATTTGGGCGTTAGAGTCTTTGCCGGGACACAGGCTGGGAGCCTGTGCTACGTGGGGGGGGGTCTGACAAAAATAGGGGCCCCGCTCTGAGGGAAGAGACGGGGCCAGGGGGAGGG
>CAYJMZ010000014.1:11249-18890 GCA_964370995.1 uncultured Fimbriimonadaceae bacterium
CCCCCCCCCCCCCCCCCCGCCCCCCGCCCCCGCGTTAGAAGTCTTCAGGGCTTTCTACGCCATTCATTCAACTCTTGTGCCATTTACATACACAGAATCTTTTCGAAGGGACGAGAGAGCGTCAAGGGGGCAATACCACACGCCGTTTCGCTCGGTGAGCGGGTGGGACAGGCGCGCTCGGCGACCGTTCAGCCGGTAGTCGGACGAGCCCGATTCAAACCGCAACAGGTTGTCGTCGTCCTCGATCATCAGCACCCGCGTGCCCGCCCAGCTTGAGTCGAACCCGAGGTATCGGGCCGTTCTTTCCGCGGGCACCATGACCGTGTTCTCGATGCGATACGGCGTTTCGTTGGCCCCGTAGGAGAGGTCGCGTCGCCCGTAGGTCAGCACGATGGCTCTGGAATCACGGTCATCCCGGTTGTAGCGATCGTCCCGATTGTCCCTGTTCTCCTCGTTGTAGCGATCGTCCCGGCGGTCGAGCGGATTGCGGTTGCCGTCCCAGGGACCGTTGTATGTGATCTTCACGTCTTTCTCGAACAGGGCGCCCAATTTGCTTCCCTTTCTCGCAACGACGTCGCCGTCATCCTGCGTCTCGGCCAGGACGATTCCGGCAAGGGCGCCAAGAAACGCTCCTTCGAACGGCTTCTTAACCGAGTTGCCAAGGATCAAGCCACCGAGAAAGCCGCCGAGCACGAACTTGCCCTTGTCCTGCGGCCGTGACGCCACGAGGCGTCCGTCGGCTCCGCGACGGATTGCAGAACTGTCTAGCCGGACCGGCACCGCGCGGATTGCGGAGTGGGAGCCGTCGGGGAGGAGCATCGTCTGGAACTCAAGATCCATCGACGCAGGCTGGTCGCCGCGCCTATCGCGAATGCCGACCACGCGTCCCTCGATCAGTGTGCCATACGGCAACTCGCGAGCGCCCTCGACACGGGCGAAGAACTTATCGCCACGCCGGGCGTCCTTCAGGTTCAGCGTGTCTTCCATCACAACGGGCACCACGCTGTCGCGGCGAAGCACGATCGTTTCGGCATGGGCCACCAAGGGCACCAGGGTGAGGCCGAGGGCGGTCGCCGTGGCCCAGAGATATCCGTTTCGCTGCCGTCTCATGTCCAAACTCCTTGATTTGCGATCTTCCGCAAAGGATTCAACGCCCGAAACGCGCGGGCGTTTCAGTGGATGGGATTATAGGTCCTGTAGGTCGTATAGGTCCTATAGGAGGCCCTCCGGGTAGGCCGTCACTTGCAGGTCGGGGCCGAGCTTGCGCACGCGTTCGATCCGCAGGCGAGGGGCCTCTGCGAGAGTCGCGCACAGAGCTCCCTCAAGCCAGGCTGGCCCCGAACCCAGCAGGACCGGTGCCAAGAACAGTTCGTAGCGATCCACCAGGCGCGCGCGCACGAACGACCCGATCGTCTTCGCGCCACCCTCCACGAGCAAGCCGTTCACACCCCTTTCCCCCAATTGGGAGAGCACGGAGGCCAAATCAAGGCTCTCCGGGGCTCCTGGGGCCCTCCAATCCGCATCCAGCGTGGGAGGAAGGGTGGTCACACGCATCGTGGGCGCTTGCGCATCGAACACACGCTCGCGGCCGGTCAGGGTCCCACGGGGGTCCAACACGACGCGCAACGGCGGATTGCGGACCCCACGAATGCGCGCGGTGAGTTCGGGGTCGTCGGCTGCAACCGTACGGCGGCCCACCAGCACCGCCCCCATCTCGGCGCGGAGACGGTGCCCCGCGGCGCGCGCCATTGGGCCAGTGATCCATTGGCTGTCTCCGCTTGGGAGCGCGATGCGGCCGTCCAGGGTCACGGCGGCCTTGACCACCACGAACGGCCTGCCCAACGCGTGCGAGCGCAGGAACCGCTCGTTGACGATCGACGCTTCGTCCGCCATCAAGCCGTTCTCAACCGCGACACCCGCCGCCGCAAGACGCTCCAGCCCCCCCGCGGCTCGCGGATCGGGGTCGCGAACCGCCACGACCACCCGCGCGATGCCGGCTTCCGCAAGCGCGTCGGCGCAGGGAGGCGTGCGTCCTGTGTGCGCGCAGGGCTCGAGCGTCACAAACGCGGTGGCCCCTCGGGCGGTGGTCCGGGCCTGGCGCAGAGCAACGACCTCCGCGTGGGGTCCCCCGGCATAGGCGTGGTGTCCTTCACCCACAATCCGCCCGTCGCGAACGATCACGCACCCGACGTGCGGATTTGGTGCCGGGAATCCACGACGGGACAGCGCGATGGCCCGCCGCATGGCCTGCTCACTTGTCATCCGGTTTTGCGTGGTCCTCCAGGGTGTCCTCGATCAGGTGCGCCAGGTTGTCCATCGCCTCCTCCCGAAACTCGGCGCGTTGCCGCCGGGCGATCAGGAACCCTCCCAAGCCCGCGGCGAAGAACGTGATGATCAGGGCGAGGAAGTACAGGCCGTAGCGCAAGAGGTACCGCAGCCGCTCGGGTTCGGGCGCATCGGCCGCCGGACGCACGCCCAGCATCCAGGGCCATGTGATCAGGAGAACGACTCCAAACAGGAGGAGGGCCGTCGTGACGACCTTCAGGCGCATGCTTCCCTCAAGGCGGCCATCGCCCGGGCGATCGTGGGTTGCCGCATCACGTAGCTACCCGCGACGAACGCATTGGCCCCCGCCGCGCGCGTGCGCCGCAGGTTTTCGGGATCGATGCCGCCATCGACCTGGATCGTCACGCTTCCGCTCATCTCGCGGAGGGCCGCGATCTTGTCCAGGGCCGATTCGATGAACGCCTGTCCGCCCCAACCGGGGTTCACCGTCATCACGAGAACCAGGTCGACCACGTCCAGCACGCTCTCCACGGCGCTCGCCGGGGTGCCGGGGTTGATCGCAATGCCCGCCTTCACACCGGCGGCGTGCAGGGCCTGCGCGAGCCGGTGCGCGTGGGGCGCGGCCTCGGCGTGGAAGGTCACCCGCTTGCAGCCCGCCTCGATGAACGCGTCGAAGTGGCGCTCCGGGGTCAGCGTCATCAGGTGGGCCTCCAGAGGAACCGGACCCAAGGCCGCCAGGGAGCGCGCGAGTTCGTGCCCGAAGGTGATCGGGGGCACGAACTGCCCATCCATCACATCGAGGTGAATCCAATCCGCGCCGGCACGCATCATCTGCTCGACGGCTGGCGCAACGCACGCGGCGTCGCACGAGAGGATCGAAGGGGTGAGTTCGCAACGCATCACGGCGACTGCTCCTTGGGCTTCATCGGGACCTGCTTGACCAACTCCCCGTCGTAGAAGATGCGGAACAGCACCTCCTCGCCCACCCCCTCGGCATTCACGGTGAACGTTTCGTCGGGCTGCTGGTACTCCTCGTACACCGTGCGGGTGCCCTGATCATCCGTGATGTCCACGCGCACGGTAACGGGAACGGGGACGTCGGTGATCTTGATCCGCAGCGTGTAGTCGAACCTGGGACCTCCCCCGCCCGAGGAGTCTCCGCCCTTGCCAGAACTGACGCGAACCCGAATCGACGTAAAGCGCTCGACCTTGGAGTGCGGGCCGGGCAGCTGGCCCACGATCATGCCGACCTCGAGGGACTTGTCTGGCTCCTGCTGGACGCTGTCGCTCAACTCGAGATCGACGGTGCCCAGCATCGACTTGGCCTGATCGACGGTCATGCCCCTCAGATCCGGGACCTCGACGAACTTGCTTCCCAGGCTCACGATCACGTTCACGAACGACCCCTCGCGAACTTTGCCTTTGGCTGGCGGGTTCTGGTCGAGCACCCGATCCGCCGCGACCTTCTCGCTTGCCTGTTTGGCGCTGATGCGCAGCTTGAGGCCAATGTTTGCGAGCATTCCGTTGGCCTCCGGCACGCTCTGCCCGACGAGGTTTGGCAGCACGATCTCCCGGGGCTTGTTCAGATTGAACACGATCCAACCGCCGAGCAGGAGCAACAACAGCCCGGAGAAGAACCCGATGGCCACTTTGATCCACGTCGGCACCTCCCCGCTGTCGGCGTCAAAGCGCTCTCTGGGTTGAGCGGGCACCGCCGAGAGTTTGGGAGCGATGGGCTGCGGCTCCTTGGCGGGTTCCTTCCCCCCGAGCGGCCAGGTGAGCGAACGCCCAAAGCGAAGGGCGTCCTGAAGGAGCTTCAGATCTTGCACCAGCGCCGCGGCGGTCGGATAGCGCATGGCAGGGTCCTTCTGCATGCACTTGCGCACGATCTCGTCCAGCACCAGCGGCACGGACGGATTGAGCAGCCGCATGCTGGGAACCGGTGCCTGAGCGTGCTTTTCGGCGAACGCGGCCGGGGACTCCGCGATGTACGGGAACCGTCCGGTCACGAGTTCGAACAGCGTCACGCCCAGCGCGTAGATGTCGGAGGCGGGGGTCGGCATCCCGCCGCAGGCCACCTCGGGTGCGAGGTAGGGGGCCATGGCCCGAAGGGCGAGCGATCCAGCGGTTTGGCTGGCGGGGCAGGCTTCCCACAGGCCGGCGGTACGCAGTCGCACGGAGCCGTCCGGCAGCAACGCCGCCGAGTGCGCCCCAACGTCGCCGTGCACGATGCCCGCCCTGTGGAGCGCCTGGAGGGCCTCGCCCATCACCACGCCCATCGAGGCCGCGACCGGCACCGAGAACGAGCCCAACTTCCGAAGCCGCTCCGAGAGCGGTGCTCCGGCCGGCGCGTCGCCCACGATGAACGCGATGTCGTCGTGGCGGTCCACCTCGCGCAGGCGTTCGATGCCCTGGTGCGTCACCGAGGCCTGCTTCGCGACGACCTGGGCCACCTTCTCGACGAACGCGGCCTCGCGACCACACGGCTCGTTGATCGTGCGGATCGACACATCTTCGCCCGTGACACGGTCCTTCGCGCCGTAGAGGTTGTACAGCGGCCCCTCTTGAAGCAGCTTCACAATCTCGTAGCGCAGGCGGAGCACGGCGCCGATCATCGCGGCTCACCCCCACCATCGGGAAGCAACGCTGCGGCGACCGCGAGGGCCAGCCACACCAGGGATAGGGCCACGAGGGCGGGATTGGCCAGCCGTTCGGCGTACGCGGCCCCGGTTCCCCCGACGAACGCGCGTTGACTTGCGGCGTAGCCCACGGCCAGCAGCACGACCGAGATTCCCGACATCCAACTGCGAACAGTGTCCATCATCCACGAAGGGCAGCTCGCACATCGGCGGCCGCCACGTTGGGCACAAGTTTACACTTGCCGACCCGTTCAAGAAGGCTGAATGCCAAGGTGCCGTCCCGCGCCTTCTTGTCTCGCGCCATCGCTTCGAGGAGTGCGTCGCCGTCCAGAAGCCACTCGCAGGACACGGGCAGTCCCTGGCTGGCCAGGCCTTCCCTCACCCGGTCGGCGGTCCCCGTCGGCGAGAGACCGATGCGTTCGCCAAGGCGCGCTTCGACGACCATCCCGATGGCGATGGCTTCGCCGTGCTTGAGGGGATCGTAGCCGCTCACCGTCTCCAGGGCGTGTCCCACGGTGTGCCCGAAGTTCAGCACCGCTCTCAAGCCGGTGGTCTCGAACTCGTCCTCCTCGACGATCGCTGCCTTGATGGCGATGCACCGCTCGACCACTTTGGACAAGTCGGACGCACCGACGTGCAGGGGCTCCGTCTCCAACCGCGCCAACAATGTCCTGTCGAGGGTGAAACCGTACTTCCAAACCTCTGCGGCGCCGTTGACGAACTCGCGGACGGGCAGGGTGGCCAGCGTCTCGAGCACGACCCACACGGCGGTGGGCTGATGGAACGCGCCCGCGAGATTCTTCCCCGCGCGCAGATCGACCCCGACCTTGCCGCCCACCGACGAGTCCACCATGGCGAGCAGGGTGGTGGGAATCTGAACCCACGGCACGCCGCGCATGTAGCACGCCGCGGCGAAACCGGCAACATCGCCGACCACGCCGCCGCCGATGGCCGCCACGGTGGTGCCGCGAGACGCCCGGAGGCCCGCCATGCGCTCCAGCAGGGTGTCGAGGGTCGCCAGGGTCTTTTGCTGCTCGCCCGGCACCAAGGTCAGCGTTCCGAGGGCATCGGATGGGGCGGTGTTCCAATGGTGGGCGACGTTCTGGTCGGTCACCACCACGCACCCGCCCGGGAGGCGCGCGAGCGCCTCCTCGTAGGCCACGGTCTCCACGCGATAGCTACCTCTGCCGTGTCGGATGATCACAGGGTTCCTCCATCAAGCTGCCGAAACCGCTCGTGGAGGCGCAGGGCAAGTTCGGCGATCGTCTGGTCTGCGGTGGGGCACGCGAAGTCGGCCATCGCGTACCGGTCCCGGCGCGACTCCATCAATTCGGCAAGCCGTTCCTCCCAGGCATCGGTTTCGAGCAGGGGCCTCTTGCGCCGACTCAGTCGCAGGCGCTCGGCGAGAATCGCCGCGTCCCCTTCCAGGTAAGCCGAGACGCCCAGACGGCGCAATTCGGCCCAGTTGTCGTCCCGAAGCACGATTCCTCCGCCGGTGGAGAGCACGCACGCGCCCGGCTCGAGCGACTTGAGGATGCTGTGCTCGTGGTCGCGGAACGCCTCTTCGCCGTACACCGAGAAGATCTGGGAGATCGATCGGCCAAAGCGCTGTTGCAGCAACACGTCGGTGTCGAGGTGCGCACGCCCAGACGATTCCGCGAGGGCGCGCGCCACCGACGACTTGCCGGCTCCCATCATCCCCACCAGTATCCAGCAACGATCCATGGCACCACAAAAAACGCAGCGACGGGATACTCTCCCGCCGCTGCGGCGTAACGTCCGGGCCGGCGCGGGTTAGGGCGTGCCGGACCCGTCATCCTCGACGATCGTGGGCGTCACGAACACGAGGAGTTCCGAGCTGTTCTTGTCCTTGTTGCTTGCGCGGAAGAACTGACCGATGATCGGGAGGTCGCTCAGGATCGGGAAGCGGGTCGAGGACCCTGTCTCCGCCTTTCGCGTGAGGCCGCCGAGCACGATGGTTTCGTTGTTCTTGACGCGTGCCACCACCGAGATGATCTGCGACAGGACGTCGGGGATTTCCTGCCCGTCGGGACCGCGGCGCAGTTGTCCGAAGTCGGACACGATCGGCGACAGGTACATCGTGATCGTGTCGTCTCCGTTGATGCGGGGCGCAACGGTCAGACCCGTGGAGATGGGGAAGGACACGGGGTTCGAGGTAATGATGACCTGGCCGTTGCCGGCGGTCACCACCTGGTTCACGAACACGGTCGTCTGCACCTGCTGCTGGACCGAAGCGGGCTGGTTGTTCAGGGTCCGAATGATCGGCGCCTGCACCGTCCGGCCGTAACCTTCCTGAAGGAGGGTGCGGAGCCGGGTGGTCACGTTGCCCGTCGCAAAGTTGATGAAGATCGGGTCGCCGGCGCGGGCGAACGAGCCGGGGCGATTGCCCGCGAACACGGTGCCGCGCTGGTACAGCCAGTCGAAGCCAAGCGACTTGGCGGTGCTCGAGCTGGTCGTGATGAACTCGACCTTGATGATGACCTGGCGAGGCGCCACGTCGAACAGCGCGATGTTGCGCTGCAGTTCGGCGATGTCCTCTTCGGAGCCGCGAACCACAAGGCTGTTGTCGGTCGGATCGAAGCTGATGAAGTCGATCGACTGGCCGACGAGACCATCGCCGCCCACAAGCGTAGCCCCCTGGCCACCCTGGCCGCCGCCGAGGCCGCCACCCTGGCCGCCGCCGAGGCCGCCACCC